>JBBDNX010000220.1:0-5814 GCA_040877345.1 Pirellulales bacterium | reverse complement strand
CGGTCAGCAGAGGCCGGCTCAACGGCCTCCGGTCCCGCCGCCAGGGCGCCCGCGCTCGGCACGACCCGGTTGCTCTGCGGCGCCTGGACCTCGGTTCTCAGCCAGTGGCTGAGGCCATAGGAGCACGCCACGATCGGCAGCGGTCCCAGGACGAGCAATATGAAGCGCCGCATCGACAAGATACCCCTCCCCCTCACCAGCTCCTTGCAGCAATCCTACCACGCTACGGCTTGGACGCCGCAAACGCCCGCCTGGTTCCCAAGAGCAAGACCTCCGCCTACCACCAGGTGCGCGACTCAAGCCAAATCCCGACCTGATCAACCACCGGCCAGAACTTGGTCAGTCCCCAATCCCTGATCGCGTAAACCGCCACGGCCGTAATCGTGAAAAAGGCGAACCAAAGGCATGCATCTGACAATAACGAAGGTGCCAACCGCTCGTCCGTGCGCCGGAATCGCAGATAAATGGTTGCCGCCGTGATAACCGGCAGAGTCGCCGCCTGCATGAAACCGCCGAATACGACCATGGCCCGCGGCTCCTTGAACAAGAGATACAACAACAAGGCCAGCACCGGATAAAACAGGCAGAAGAAACGGATCCAGCGGGCACGGTTGCGGGCCTCGGGGTAGCGCACCAGGCCCGCCAGGCTCAGAAAGTCGGCGGTCAGCCGGCTGTGTCCCGCCGAGGCGACGTACAGCGTCTTGAACAGCACCGCGCAAGCCCCGATCAGGAACAGGATTTTCGTCCAGTTGCCAAACGACCGCATGTACATCTGGGCCAGCGTATCGATCATCTCTTTGCCTTGCGGATCGAGCTGTTCGCGGTGCAGCACGGTGGCCCCCATGCAGTAAAAGGCCACGGTGGCCACCGTGAACACGAGCATGCTCACCCAGGCGTCGAGGTACAGCACGCGCATCCAGCCCCGCGCCCGCCGGGCCCACTCCGGGTCGGCCGACTGCGGGCCGGCAAATCGGGCGTAGCCTTTTTCCAGACACCAGTACGGGTACGAGTAGAGCTCGCTCGCGCCCACTCCCGTAATGCCAAAAGCGGCGAAGGCCGCCGCAATCCCGGCCGCCGGCAGCGTGAAGCTGAAACCTTCCCGAAGATCCTCCGGCCTGATCGGGTAGCCGGCCAGCGGCAGCGATGCAGCGCAAAGGACCGTAATCAACGTGACGCCCACTACCAGGAACGTGGTCACCAGCTCGATCCGCCGATACCCTCCGCTCAGCAGGAGCAGCACGGCTCCCAAAGCAGTCATCACCGCCCAAGGATGTTCCGGGTTCGAAACGATTTTTTCCGCCAGCTCCCCCGATATGCCGCCGGCCGCCGAAGCCAGCCACGGCGAAACCCGCGGGAAGGCCAGGTTCAAGGCCTGCCCTACGCCCCCCACCATCGCGCCGAGCTGCGAGACGGTGGCCAGCAGCATGAAGAACCACCACCATACCAGCCAATGAGCGCCCCACCGAGGGCCCGGCAAGGCATCCAGCGCGCCCAACGTCGGTTTGCCCGACGAGATCGAATAGCGGCCCAGCTCGACCTGCACGAAGACCTTGATCACGCAACTGAACAGGATCAGCCACAAGAAGGCGAATCCGTGCTTGGCGCCCAGCGAGGTCGTCAGCAGCAGCTCGCCCGTGCCGATGATGCTGCCGGCCAGAATGATTCCGGGCCCGATTTGCCGCAGGGCCAGCGACAGGCTCGCGGGTGGCTCGCGCAGCGCGCCCGCGGGCATGGCATAAGGATCGAAGCTGACGGCTTGGCTCATGGCCCGATTACAACCGCCGGCAAGCGCGGTGTAAAGCAAGAAACGGCCATTCGCGGCCGAAGCCCCAGCGCGTGGTTGACAAGTGCCGGGCGAGCCTGTTATGCGGCCTGCGGAGTCTGCGGCAACTAGCGAACGTAGCGGCCGCCGGTATCGGGCAACCGCCGCTGGTACGAGATTGGCTCCACCGCGGGCGCGGGCGTCGGTTCTCCATACATCTCGGCCGCCGGCTCCGAGACCATGACTTCGCCCGTTGTCACCGCAACGTCCGCTGGAGCGAAGATCGAGCCGCGCCGCGCATGGAAGTCGCACCCGTCGCCGCACTCGCCCGAAAATGTCGGACCGCAGTAGTCGTAGGGGCTGGCGCACATCGTGCAACCGGCACCAGGTGCCAGCAGTGCCAGTGCGGCCACGCTCAGCAGTGCTCGACGCATGGATTCCTCGTTCGAAGGCGATTGAACAGGACGGCGCCCGGTGCCCCCGCCGTCAGGCCAGCACTCGTCCGCGCGGGCCGGTTGGTCTGTGTCGCAACGGGCTGTAGCGATATATTCGGCCGGACAATCCACCCAATCAGCATCTTTTTCCATTTTTCCGGCGAAACCGCGGTTGGCGAAGCATGGCACCCGCTGCCCCGAATGCGGCGACTTCCCAGGTTGTGCAGCTTGCCGGCGAGAGGCCGGCCGCGCGCTCGGCACGCTGCGCCTGGATCCTCTGCGGGTTGTTGCTGCTGACGGCGGCGGTCCGCCTGCCGGGCGTCAATCGGCCGCTGACCGGCAACTTTGCCACCAAAAACGTGATCTATGCCATGATCGCCCGCAACTGGGCCGAGAGCCGTGCACCCGCCTGGCTGCCCACGGTCGATTGCATCCAAGGGGGCGAGCGAGGCTGGCACCTGCTGGAGGTCCCCGTGTCGGCGTACCTGAGCGGCCTGGCGTGGCGATCGTGCGGCGGGTCGCTTGATGCGTGGGGGCGGTTGACGTCGGTTGCCTTCAGCGTCGTGGCGGTCGCCTTGCTCTACTTGCTCGTCGCCCGCTGGCACGGCAGCGTGGCGGCGGCCGGCGCCGGCGCCGTGCTGGCGCTGTCGCCGGTTAGCATCATCTTTGGTCAGAGCTTCATGCTGGAAGCTTCGCTGGTCGCCTTCACGCTGGCGACGTTCTATTGTCTGGATGTTTGGCTTGCGGCCGGATGCAACCGCTGGTTGGTCCTGGCGGCGGTCGGCCTGGCGCTGGCCGTGCTCACCAAGATCTACATGCTGGTCCTGCTGGCGCCATTGAGCGCCATGGTCTGGCAAGCCAGGCGCACCATGGCGGTCAGCACGCGGCGGCGGCGCTGGCTGCTGGCCGGGGCGGCGGCCATCGTGGCGGCAGCGCCCGGACTCGGCTGGTTCGCCATGGCGATGCGCCTGGGCGCGCCCGGCCGGCCACTGTCCGAGCGGGTCTACTACTCGGTGCACCAAAGCACGTCGGACCACCCGATGCCGCACCCGCTCTTGTCCACGCCCGACTTTTACCGGCAACTGATGGACGACCTGGCCGGCCCGGCGCTGACGCCGATCGGCCTTCTGCTGGTCATGGCCGGCTGCCTGCACCCTGCCGGGCGGAGGCACGCCATCTGGCTGGCGGCGATGGCAGGCCTCGTCGTCTTGCTGCCGGCCAAGTTCTACGCGATGAACTACTACTACCTGGTCGTCTTGCCGCCTCTGTGCGTCATGGCCGGATTGGGTTGGCACCTGGTGCACGAGCGGCTCGGGCCGGGCCGGGTCGCCACGGCGGCCCTGCTGCTGGCGGGGCTCGCGTTCTCGATGCGGCACGCTGCCAAGCCGGCATTCAGCACGCCCGAAGAGGACCGCAGCGTCGTCGTAGGGGCGGCGGGACTGGACGAGGTCGCCGGCCCGCAAGAGCTGGTGGTGACCGTGCACGGCTCGGCCCCGGACCTCCTCTATTACTGCAATCGCCCGGGATGGGCCCTATCTGCCGCATCGGAGGATCTCGACCGCCAGCTCGCCGAGGCCGAGCGCCAAGGCGCCCGCTGGCTGGTGGTCGCCGGCCTCGACCAGGCGAGTAGCCCAGCCACGCGGAGCCGGCTCGATCAAATGGCTGTTGTCCGCACTGGGCATGATTTCCGCGTCTATCGGTTGTGTGCGGCCGACAGCTTTCCCCTCTTGGCTCTGCCGGCCGGCACAGGCACCGGCACGTCGACCGCTCGGGAGTCAGGCGCCGCCGGTCGGCGGTGAAGCATGCTTGGCACCAGCAGGAGTCCAACGGCTCCGGGCACCAGGTACCTGAGGAAGGTCAAGGTGCCGACGGCCAACATCGCCGGCGACGCGGCCACGTCCGAAAAGAGCCACACCAGGACCGAGTCGCGCGTCCCCAGGCCGCACATCGTGATCGGCAGCATGCCGGCAAACAGGGCGGCCGGCACTCGGGCGCACACCACGGGCCAATCGACAAAGACACCGGCCGCCTTCAAGAAGCAGTCGATTTGCAGGAGGTGCAGAGACCAGAGCCCGATCGAGATCACAACCAGCCGGCCGTCGGTAACGATGACGGCCAGGCACAACAAGCCGAGCCCGAACCAGGGGGAGAAGTCCAAGGCACCCCACAGCCACAAGGCGATCAATGCTCCTACGTCGGCGACTTTCTCGACCATCGCCGCCCTGACGGCGTGGAAGCGCTTGGGAAAGGTGTCCAGCGGCAGCATCATCGCCTTGCCCAAGTCGCCCAGCTTCGAAGGCAATACCAGGTTCAAGGCCGACGCCGAAAGCACGTGCCGCACCGATGCGGCCAGCGAGATGCGCGCGACCGGGGCGGCCAGCTTCTGCCAGCGCCAGGCCGAGACGACTGTCTGCGGCACGAACAGCAGCATCGCGATTGCCAGGTAGTGGGCGTCGAGCGTGATCAGCGACCGGCCGACGGCCCGCCAGTCGGCGGCCTGGTACAAGACGGCCAGCAGCAGAAGCGCCAGCGTGATCTTGCCGAGACGCGAAAAGACCAGCCTGGCGACAGCCCGGCCGCACCTGATCACAGCTCGCGCGCAATCGTTACCTGCCGGCATCGGTTCAACTCCTCCACGTATTCAGACAGGTCGGTCCAAGGCTCCAGCACGGACTGCTGATACACGCCCGAGGCCGCCACGTAGGCGGCTTCCATGTCGGTGCTGAAGCTCATGCGGCGGACCTGGAGAGCCGGGTCGATGATCTCTATCTGATCGGTAACCCGAACGAGGTCTCGTCCAGCGCCCGGCAAGGAAGGCCGGTGCTCGCCACGGTCAGACTCGCCACGTTCAAACTCGCCGGGTTCGAACTGAACTGTGCGAGTCAACCGCACCGGACAAGCACGGCGGCCGGTGATCAGCCGGCGCTGCAGCAGCCTGCGCACCAGCGTGCGGCACCAGCGTCCGACCAGCCACATTCCCGTGTGAAACAATGCCAGCTTGAGAGGGCTGGCCGTTTCGAATCGCACCCAATGTAGTGGCCCGCTGACGGTCAGCCGCCCGTCCCACTCCACTCGCCGCCCGTGGCCGTGACACTGCGAGACGGCCAGGCGGCCATCGGTTGTTTCCAGGATCAGCCCCGCGTCCGTGACGCACTGCCGGCCGGCGGCGAAGTGCTTGAAGGCTCCGCCGCGGGCGGCCGCGACCACCGTGTGGCCGCCGCCATGGCGCCGCACGAGCAGGCCGGCCTTCGGCAGGTACACGGCCGCCTCGTTGCCGGCCAGCGCGAGCCGCGCAGGGGGCGCCGGCCGTTTCGGCGACCAGTCGATGTAGGCCTCCAGCAGGTTGGCCAGCCCGTGCGCGTACATCCGGTCGTCCTCGAACCAGGCCTGCGTGCCCGCGGCCAGCGCGCGGAGAAACCCATCGGCCATGTCCGCCGCCTCGGCATTCTCAGATGCCAGCAGCTCGAAGCCGTGCGGATAGAAGTGCATCGTTCCCCGGCTGCCGTACGGCCCGCCGCAACTGCCGTCGGGGTGCAAGAACAACCGCGCGAAGGCCACGGCCCGCCTCAACGGTTCGTCCAGAGTTTTCTCGGCCTTCAGGCGGCGGATGTTGGCCAG
>JBBDNX010000219.1:0-5820 GCA_040877345.1 Pirellulales bacterium | reverse complement strand
GCGCTGGCCAACGTCGAATCGCGCGACAACTGGCAGGTGCACTTCCGCGACACGATGAAGGGAGGCAAGTTCCTGAACCAATGGCGGATGGCGCAGCTCCACGCGCAGGAGGCGCCCGCGCGGGTCCGCGAGCTGGAACAGTGGGGAGCGGTGTTCGACCGCACCCCCGACGGCCGCATCCTGCAGCGCAATTTCGGCGGCCATACCTACCCGCGGCTGGCGCACGTGGGCGACCGGACCGGGTTGGAAATGATCCGCACGCTGCAGGACCGCGGCGTGCACCAGGGGATTGACGTGCACATGGAGTGCACGGTCCGCTGGATCCTCAAAGACGGCGACCGCGCGGCCGGCTGCCTGGCCTACCAGCGGGAGAGCGGCCGCTTCGTGGTTTTTCGAGCCAAGGCGATCGTGCTGGCCACGGGAGGCATCGGCCGCTGCTGGGAGATCAACTCGAATTCCTGGGAATACACGGGCGACGGTCATGCCATGGCCCTCTGGGCAGGGGCCGACCTGATCGACATGGAGTTCGTGCAGTTCCATCCGACGGGGATGGTGTGGCCTCGCAGCGTGCAGGGCGTGCTGATTACCGAAGGTGTGCGCGGCGAGGGGGGCGTGCTCTTGAACGGCCAGCGGCGGCGGTTCATGTTCGACTACATCCCCGACATGTACCGGGGCGAGTTCGCCGAGACGGAAGAGGAGGCCGCACGGTGGGTCGAGGCCGTGGTGGCCGGCAGACGGCCCGACGCGCGGCGGCCGCCGGAGCTGCTGACGCGCGACGTGGTGGCCCGTGCCATCCGCCGCGAGGTGCGCGAGGGGCGGGGCTCGCCGCACGGCGGCGTGTTTCTCGACATCTCGTCGCGGCGATCGGCCGACGAGATCAAAAAGAAGCTGCCCGGCATGTATCACCAGTTCAAGGAGCTGGCCGACGTCGACATCACGAAGGAGCCGATGGAGGTCGGACCGACCTGCCATTACATGATGGGAGGCATCCGCGTGCACCCCGAAACGCAGGAATCGACGCTGAGCGGCCTGTTCGCCGCCGGCGAGGTTGGGGGCGGCATGCACGGAGCCAACCGCCTCGGCGGCAATTCGCTGTCGGACTTGCTGGTATTTGGACAGCGGGCGGGCGAGTTTGCCGCGGCCCATGCCGCCGCTTTGACTTCGCTGCCGGCCCTCAACGCCGATGAGGTCGAACACACGGCCCGCGAAATGCTCCTTCCCTTTGAGCGGCCGAGCGGCGAGAACCCCTATGCCGTGCACGAGACGCTACGGTCGGTGATGCAAAAGTACGTGGGCATTGTCCGCTCGGCGGACGACCTGCGCGAGGCCCTCAAGCAGATCGAGGCCCTGCGGCAGCGGGCGGCCTCGGTCAAGGTGGGGGGCACGATCCAGTACAATCCGGGCTGGCACCTGGCACTCGACCTGAAAAACATGCTGGACGTCAGCGAGGCGGTCACTCGCGCGGCACTGGAGCGGACCGAGAGCCGCGGCGCCCACACCCGCGAGGAGTATCCCGATTCGCTGCCGGAGTGGGGCCGGCTGAACCTCTTGGTGCGATTGACGCGCGGCGGGATGGAGATCGTCCGCGAACCGCTTCCCGAAATGCCGGCGGAGCTGGCACAACTCATGGAGGGTGAAGCTCGTGGCTGACCAGGCAACTCTGCGTATCTTTCGCGGCGACCGGGCCGGCGGCCAGGAGGTCGACTACACGGTGCCGGTGGCGCCGGGGATGGTCGTGCTCGACGCCGTCCACGCGGTGCAGGCCGCCCATGCGCCGGACCTGGCGGTGCGCTGGAACTGCAAGGCGGGCCGCTGCGGCTCGTGCGGCGCCGAAGTCAACGGCAAGCCGCGGTTGATGTGCATGGACCGGATGGACAAGTACCCGGCAGGAGAGCCGATCGCCATCCGGCCGATGAAGGCGTTCCCCACGATCAAGGACCTGGTCTGCGACGTCTCCTGGAACTTCCGCGTGAACGAGAAGATCCCGGCGTTCAAGCCGCGTCCCGATCCGGAGCCGCGTTTTTCGCAGGAGGAAGCCGACCGCGTGCAGGAATTCCGCAAGTGCATCGAGTGCTTCCTGTGCCAGGACGTGTGCCACGTGCTGCGGGACCACGAGCAGACCGAAAAGTTCTGCGGCCCCCGCTTTCTCGTCCGGATCGCCGGGCTGGAAATGCACCCGCTCGACGAGGAGAACCGGGTCCCGCTTTTGAAGCAGGAGCTGGGCATCGGCCTGTGCAACATCACCAAGTGCTGCACCGAGGTCTGCCCGGAGAGCATCCACATTACCGACAACGCGATCATTCCGCTCAAGGAGCGGGTGGTCGACCAGTTTTACGACCCGGTGAAGAAGCTGCTTCGCATCCTGTTGCCCGGCCGGCCGTGACACGCGCCAGCAAGCCGAGCGGCACGAGCGCGCCGTGCAGTTCTTCAAGCGGCGCGGCTAGTAGCAGGCCACACTCCGTGTGCCGTTGCCGCCCTTAGCCACAGGCGCACCGGCGGGCGCACTGCCGCACCGCCAGACGGCGGGGCTCATCGACCGGCACGTCAACCCTGCGAACGTCCTCGTGAACCAGCGTGGAGGGATCCAGCTCACTTACTGGCGGCTGGTGCGTCCGCTCGTGGAGCCCGGCCCGATCCTGCGAGCCGCGAGCGTCCGCGGATCGCCGAGCCTGTTGCTCGACGAGCGCCTCCAGCAGGAACCGCAGACCCGGCCCCCGGACACGGCCGGGTTGAGCTCGTCGGCCGGTCCGCTCGGCCCGCCAGTTTTGGCCGGCCGGTGACTGGCTCGTAAGATCGTTTCTTGACCGGGCTTGGGGCGCTTCCATGGGAATTCACCGCTTCTGGTCGGCTCAGGGTGTCTGTACTTCTATGCGCGAAAACGTGCTCTTTGCAACACCAGCGCCGTCGCCGTGCCGCGAGCAGGTCGACCGCGCCGCACACCCGGATTATCGAACTCTCCGGCTCACGGATCACAAAAATCGCCAGAAATAGCAAGGTGCAAAGCGGCGGCCTCCGCGGCCGGCATTTCGTGGCCGGGATAGAGAGGGGCCGCCAGGCGGAACTGACCGCCGACGTTTGCAGCGGCCGGTTCGAGAAGCGGCCAAGGAGGAGGGTGCTGGAAGATAGCTCCAGCAGCTTGCGCCCCAACAGCGGCCGGGCGGCTCACTCCTTCTTGCGGCGGACCTTGTAGTTGCCCCGGCTCTCGTCGTATTCCAGCTCGATGAGTCCCCTGGTCTTGAGGTCTTCGAGCAGGTCGGAAAAGCTGCGGTAGCTGTAGTACCCCTCGTTGAAGCCGGGGTAGACGCGGCGAATCGCCTGCTTGAGGATCGACCCCCAGAGGGGATCGTAGTCCTGCTCGATGGAATTCAAGACTTCGACGACGCGATCGATGCCTTCCTGCTTCTTGTCCTCTTCGGTCTTGCCCTTCCTGGAAGGAGGCTTGGTCGAAGCAATCTTGGTCGAAGCAACCTTGGACTTCTGCGCCGTCCGAATCAGGTCGTCGTAATAGATGAACTCGTCGCAGTTGGCGATCAGCAGGTCCGAAGTGGAGCTCTTGACGCCGCAGCCGATCACCCGCTTGTTGCTCTCCTTGAGCTTGGAGACCAGCGGCGAGAAATCGCTGTCGCCCGAAACCAGCGTGAACACGTCGATATGGGCCTTGGAGTAGCACAGGTCGATGGCATCGACGACCATCCGGATGTCGGCGCTGTTCTTGCCGCTCATCTTGGTCTGCGGGATGTCGATCAGCTCGATGCCCTGGCCATGAAAGCCCCGCACCGCGTCCGGGTAGTTGCTCCAGTCGCAATAGGCCCGCTTGAAGACGATGCGGCCTTTCTCCAGCAGCCGCTTGAGGACCAGCTCGATCTGGAAGCTGCCGGCCTTCATGGCGCGAACGCCGATGGCGAGATTCTCGAAGTCGATGAATACGGCAATCAGCGGTTCTTCGGACATGGCCCGATTCTAGCGGATAGGCTTGCTTGGGGGGACCCGGCCCGGAAAAACGGCCGCGGGGACTAAAACGACGCGGCGGACGGTGGAACGAGTACAATCAATCCGCCATGACACCGGATGCAACAGACCAAGCCGCACCCCGGCTCTCCAGCGCGGCCCGCTGGCTGTTTTTTGCCGGTGGCGTGGCGATCCCAGTTGCGCTGCTGCTCGTGGCGGGAGAAGCAGACCGGCCGAGCTGGCAGGATGGAACGCTGGCCACGTATTCGACGCTGGTGCTGCGGCATCTGCCCCGTGTGTTCTGGGGCTTTTTTGCCTACTCCGTCGGCTCGATGGTGCTATTGATTGCCACGCCCGAAGGGCTGGCGCAACGCGGGCGCCCGTTCGCCGTACGCTTGGGGATTTACATGGGCGTGTTGGTATCGGTGCAACTGGTCGTCCAGTTCACCTTGACTGACGAGTGGGAGTTTCGTGCTCTGAGCATCGTAGGGAACAGCATCGCGATCCTGCTTTGGCCGACCGTGCCAGTGGCCCGTTGGCTGGCTCGCTGGCTTGGCCATGACCGGTACGGTCCAGGGCTGGCGGGCCGGATCGACAACCCCTTGGCCGCCGACGTCGCCTACCTTTTGCTCAAGCCCGTCGAATGGACCGCCTACGCCGCGCTGCGGCTGCTTGTTCCGGACATTGACGAAGCGGCGGCCCGGATCTGCCCGCCGATGGAAGACGGAGAGGCCGCCGGGGCGACGCGGTGATGAGCGGGAAGCGGCACTCCGAGGGGTGTCTGAGAAGCCATCGCCCGGTTAAAATCGGGGGTGGGATCGGGGCCAGCACCAGAAATCCGGGCATGAAACAGACGCTGCGCATCACATCCGCCTTGGTATTTTTCTTGGGCCCAGCCGCGCTCTCGGCGGAGCCGGTGGACTTTGCCCGCGATGTCCTGCCGATCCTGTCGGACAACTGCTTCAAGTGCCATGGGCCGGACGAGGCGAATCGCGAGGCGGACTTGCGGTTGGATGACGAAGCGAGCGCCAAAGCGGGCGTGCTGGTGCCGGGCGACAGCGACGATAGCGAGCTCTACCGCCGGATTGCCGCGGACGACCCCGATATGCGGATGCCGCCGCCCGATTCGCGGCGGAAGCTGACGGCGGAACAAATCGCGCTGGTCAAGCGCTGGATCGACGAGGGGGCGCGGTGGCGCGGGCACTGGGCGTTTGAGAAGATCGAGCGGCCGCCGGTGCCCACGCCGGAGCAGTTCGCCGGCCGGGTGCACAACCCGATCGACGCCTTCGTCTTTTCGCGGCTTGAGCGGGAGGGCTTGACGCCCTCGCCCGAGGCCCCGCGAGAAACGTTGATCCGGCGGGTCACGCTCGACTTGACCGGCTTGCCGCCGACCCTGCCGGAAGTCGATGCCTTCGTCCAGGACACCGCTGCGGACGCCTATGAAAAAGTGGTCCGGCGGCTGCTGGCCTCGCCGGCGTTCGGGCAGCGGATGGCCTGGGACTGGCTCGATGCCGCGCGCTACGCCGATTCCAACGGCTACCAAGGCGACCAGGACCGGACCATGTGGCCCTGGCGCGACTGGGTCGTGCGGGCCTTCAACGAAAACCTGCCCTACGACCAGTTCACCATCCTGCAGTGCGCCGGCGACTTGCTGAGCGATGCCACGCTCGAGCAGAAGCTGGCCACCGGATTCTTCCGCAACCACATGATCAACGGAGAAGGGGGCCGCATCGCGGAAGAAAACCGCGTCGACTACGTGATGGACATGACGGAAACGATGGGCACCGTGTGGCTGGGGCTGACGCTGAACTGCTGCCGCTGTCACGACCACAAGTACGATCCGCTCACGCGGCGGGACTATTACAGGCTGTC
>JBBDNX010000218.1:0-5823 GCA_040877345.1 Pirellulales bacterium | reverse complement strand
CAGTAACACCGGCGGCACGGTAACACCGGCGGCACGGTAACACCGGCGGCACGGTACAATAAGATCACCACGTAGCGGGAAGATGGTTTTGCCATGCGACATCGACGAAAAGGCCGTACCCTGGGACGGTCGCCCAGCCATCAACGAGCGCTGCTCCGCAATCTGACCATCGCCCTGTTGCTCACCGAGCGGGACGCCGAAGACGACGAGAACGCGCCGAAGGTCAAGGGGCGGATCATCACCACGCTCGAAAAGGCCAAGGAAGTGCGGCCGCTGGTGGAAAAGTGCATCACCATTGCACGCCGTTCTTTGCCGGCCCAGCGCGAGGCCGACCAGTTTGCCACCACCGCCGACCGCTACAGTGCCGAGTGGAAAGAGTGGCGCCAGGGCAGCGAGTGGTCCGAGTGGTCGCGGGCGATTGCGCCCGTGCTGGCCGCCCGGCGGCGCGTGCTGAGGTTGCTGAGCGGCTCCGGCCGCCGCGACGGCGAGGGGCATAAGCAAGCCGTGCGGATCCTGTTTGACGAGATTGCTCCCCGCTTTGAGCAGCGCGCCGGCGGGTACACTCGCATTCTGCGGCTGGCCAAGCCTCGGCTGGGCGATGCCGGCACGCGGGCCGTGCTCGAGTTCGTCGGCGTCCACGATCGCGACATCAGGCGTGCCGAGGCGCCCCGCTTCGAAGGCCCCGAGGAGCCCGCGCTCCCGGCTTCCGGGTCCCAGCCCAACGAATAAACCCACTTGCGATCCGGGTGCCGCCCCGGCGTGTTCCGTTTTTTTCGTAGCAGGCACACTCCGTGTGCCGCAGCAGCAAGCCGGTTGGGCTTGATACCCCATGCCAAGGAAGTGCGGAATCTAGCGCCATGGACGCAGCCATGTCGACGCCGGCCGGTTCCGCAGGGCTCGATTTTACCTGGCACATGTCCCGGCTGTGCCTCGACGTCTGCACGCGCCTGCCGGAGCTCTGTCACATCGACGCCCGGCGCGTCGCGGTCCGTTACTGCCAGGTCCGCAAGGCGGTTGCCCACGGCTTCCTGGCCTCGCTCACGCCACTGCGCTTCGAAGGCGGGCAAATGTACAAGCTGCGGCATGGCCGCCGCTGGATGATTCAGCCGCTCTTCGACTCGGCGGGCCGCGAGATGCTCTATCTCTTGAGCTTCTATCTGCCGCGGTTCCTCGATCACGCCTTCGAGGAGAAGCTGACCACCGTCTTGCACGAGCTGTGGCACATCAGCCCCAGTTTCAACGGCGATTTGCGGCGGCTGCCGGGCCGCTGCTATGCCCACGGCCACAGCGAGCAGCGCTATGACGAGTCCGCCCGCCGATTGGCCCGCGGTTGGCTGACCCAGCAGCCGCCGACGGAGCTGTACGAGTTCCTGGAGCACGACTTCCAGCAGCTTCGCCGCCGGTACGGGGCGGTCTACGGCACCCGCATTCCCACGCCCAAGGTGATTGCCCTGGCCACGGTCGATTGACGCCAATCGGCATTGACACGGTCCGGCGCCGCCACTAGCCTGCCACCCCAAAAAACAGAGGAGGCCCGGCAGGGACGCCGGGCCGACCCCAGCCATCATTGGGCATCCGGCGTTTTGGGCGCCTTGGGTAGTACGATATGCCGCGGCCGCCGGCCCAAGCCACCAGCTTATTGGTTTGCGTGCTGGCCATCGTCGGCTGTGTGAAGGTGCACACGGCCGGCAAGCTGCCACTGGCCATGGCCCAGATGTCGCCCAACAGCGTCGGCCTGGAGCTGGTCTTTGCGCGGTTCGCGTTCGGCGACGACCAACTGAATGGTGCCTTGTGGGCCGAGATCGACGAGCAGCAGATTCCCGTCGAGACGCGGCGGCGGCTGGCGGACAACGGCTTCAGGGTGGGCCTGGTGGGCGGGCGGCTTCCGGCCTCCCTGGAAGGGCTGCTCCAATCGAGCCAGGCGGAACAGCCCGCCGGCGAGCTTTTGAACTTTGAGCTGGCCAATGAGCCGGTGATTCGCGGCCGCATTGTCCAGAGCCCCGCCGGGGTCCCCAAGCGGATCATCGTAAGCGGCGAGCAGCGCCAGCACGAACAATTGGCGGTCCTGTTTCGAGATGCCGGCGGCGCCGTGACGGGCCGCACGTACGCCCTGGCCCGCGGCGTGCTGGTGGCCAAGACCCATCCCCAGAGCGACGGCCGGGTGCGGCTGGAATTAGTCCCTGAAGTCGAGCACGGCGCGCCGCAACGGCGGTTCATTCCGCGCGACGGTTATGCCAGGTTCGAATTTGGTCCAGCGGCCGACGTGTTCGACCACCTGCGGCTGGAAACGACCTTGGCTCCGGGCCAGACCCTCGTGGTAGGCACGTTTCCCGACCGGCCCGCAACGTTGGGGTACCAATACTTCACCGAGCAGGAATCGGGGCCGCTCAAGCAAAAGCTGCTGTTGATCCGCCTCGCCCGCACGCAGCACGACGAGCTGACGCCCGTCCCAGGCACCCCCGAACCGTAGGGCCTGTACGCAATCGGCCGCTGGTGCCGTTTGACCCACTGGGGGTGTCGGCGGCGTTGACTGGTGCGCACGCGAAGCTCTCGGTAAACTCTGGATAGAATGCGAAGCTGAAGCAATCTATCGGAGGCGAGCGCATGAACCGCCGACTAACCCAGTTCCGCCGGGCGCCGTTCTGCCTCGTCCTGGTGGCGGCCATCGGGTTGGCTTCTCGCGAAGTTGCCGGCCAAACACCGAGGGAAGACTCGCCGCGGCCAAAGGGCGGCACGTCGGCCGGTTCCGACAAAGCTGCGCCCAAGGGGGATTCCGACGGCGGCGTATGGTGGTATCGCATCGCCAAACCAAAGGCCAACCATGTGAGCGGTGGTTTCCAGCCTCGGAAGATGGTTGGCGGCTACGGCGAGACACTGACCGTTCCGGAAACCGATCTGGGCAGCTTTTTTCTCGACGTTCAAAGCGGCAGGTTCGTGTATCACCTGTTTCGTGACCCTGATCAGGGACGGCTCTTCGGCCTTGGTACTCCAGTCGTCGGTCGTCCAGTGGACGGGCGTCCGCTATTGGCATGCGCGACCGGTTTCGATGGCAGCAATTACTGGGACGCCTCATTCACGAAACCGTTCGAGTCCCGGTTCCACAAGGGATCAGCTTATTTGTGGCAGGCGGCCAAGGTCGATGTTTATCGGTCGCTCCCGGACCAACACCCCCACGACTGGCTTACGTACGCGCCGCTGCACGCTCTGTTTGCTCGCATCGACTGCAAAGGGTGGCACCGGGATGCGATCGTGGAAGGATTCAGTCGTTCAATGTACGGCCGCGTCTTGAAAGAGAATGACAAGAAGTATGGGCTATTGAGAGGTCGTGAACGCGCGGTCGCGGAGCGCTCGGTCTATTCTTACTTGCCTCAATACAGTAAAGATCGTCGTGAGTTTCGGGGTGGCGAATGGAGCTACCTCGTTGAGCTCGACAATCAAGTGCCGGCGATAAAGAACTGCGAGGTCAGCACGACGATTGGTATGGGTGGGGATGGGCCGGGCGTCGCAATAGCGCCTTGGTACAGCCTGACTCGGGAACGGCAGGTTTCGGAACTGCCAGAGAGCCTCTTTGAGTACAAGAGCTATATCGATGGCGAGACTGCCATCGAGCTCCACGGCGGTGACAATGCCAAGGATTTGCCCGCCCCAGCGAAGGATAAGTGAGGATTCGACTGCCGTTACGACCGATGCGCTCTCCATCAGAATAGGATCAGAGAAGAGGGGCCCGTAGAGAACCCGTCGAGCCGGCTCCGGCTTCTCCCGCGGTCCCCGCATGCCGCATCGTTGCGTCTAGCCCCCTTAGGTCCGCACCATCGCCAGGGCGTGGCGCACCGTTTCCAATTGCCCGGCGGAGCCGAGCGCGCGGTTCTTCCCGGTGATGAAACCGGCGTAGGCGGCCATGAACAGCTTGCCGGGCGTCCGCAAGTCGAACTCTTCCGGCTTGTCGCGGAACACCTCGCGGTGAATCGCGCACCAGACCAGCCGGCCGTCGGTGTCGATGTTCACCTTCGTCACGCCCAGCTTGGCGGCCGGCAGGTAGTCTTTCTCAGGCACGCCACTGGTCGCCGGCAGCTTTCCGCCGGCCTTGTTGATGCGGTCGACCCACTCGCGCGGCACGCTGCTGGCGCCGTGCATGACCAGGGGGAAACCAGGCAGCCGCTTTTGGATTTCGGCAATCCGGTCGAAGTGCAGGCCCTGCTTGCCCGAAAACTTGTAGGCCCCGTGCGACGTGCCGATCGCCACCGCCAGCGAGTCGCAGCCGGTCCGCTCGACGAACTCCACCGCTTCGTCGGGATCGGTCAGGCAGGCGTGCTCGGCCGAGATGGCAATGTCCTCCTCCACTCCGCCCAGCATGCCCAGTTCCGCCTCGACGGAAATGCCCCGCTCATGCGCCCGCTCCACCACCCGCCGCGTGATAGCAATGTTTTCCTCAAACGGCTCGTGCGAGGCGTCGATCATCACCGACGAATAAAAGCCGCTCTCGATGCACTCGTAGGCCACCTCCTCGGTGCCGTGGTCCAGGTGCACCGCGAAAATGGCCTCGGGGAAGGCCTCCTCGGCCGTCCTGATCATGGCCTCCAGGAACCGCTTGTCGGTATAGCTGCGGGCTCCGCGTGACAACTGAATGATGAACGGGGCGCCCGCCGATGGGTCGGCCGGTTCGGTGTTCGAGTCTTTCTTGCCCAGATTGCCGCGGAACAACCCGACGGTTTGCTCCAGATTGTTGATGTTGTAGGCGCCTACCGCGTACTTGCCGTAAGCCAGTTCGAACAATTCCTTGGTCGTAACGATCATCGCGGGACTCCGAGCGTGCGGGAAGCGTATCCGTTCTTGCCGGTAAAGGTCGGCGAGCGAACATGTTACGTGCTCAGCCGGCATTCTATCCCACGCCACGCCACCCGGCTAGCCGACATTGCCCCCAAGCTGCCGCACGACTAAAATCGCCCCGCACCAGCGGGTGCCGCGGATCAAAGGCCCGGTTCAGGAAGCGGACGGCACACGGAGTGTGCCTGCTACTTAAATCGCGGACGGCACACGGAGTGCCTGCTACTTAAATTGTCAAGGAAGACGCGTCGATGAGCACGGACGGTGCCGCACCGCTGGGTCGACTCTCGACGTTCGAACAGCTCGTTTACGCACGCGATGTCATCGCCGCCGAATCCCGCGCGCTCGACAAGTTGTCGCGCCGGCTCAATGCGGCCTTCTGCCGGGCCGTCGAGTACCTGGTCGAGTGTCGGGGAACCGTGGTCGTCAGCGGCATCGGCAAGGCCGGACTGATCGCACAGAAGATCTCGGCCACGCTCGCCTCGACCGGCACGCGGAGCATTTTTCTGCATCCGGCCGAGGCGGTGCACGGCGACCTGGGCCGCGTCGGCCCCCTGGACGTGGTGCTCGTGCTGTCGCAAAGCGGCGAGACCGACGAAGTCGTGCGGTTGCTGCCGGCGCTGACCGCGATGCGGGTGCCCATCATCGCCGTCACCGCCCGCGAAACCAGCACGCTGGCCCGGGCCGCCGCCGTCACCATCGAGCTGGGATCGATCGAAGAGGCCTGCCCGCTGGGGCTGGCGCCCACGACCAGCACGACCGCCATGCTGGCGCTGGGCGACGCCTTGGCGCTGGTCGCCAGCCGTCTGCTCTCGTTCGGTCATGCCGACTTTGCCCGAGTTCACCCGGCCGGGAGCCTGGGACGCCGGCTGAGCAAGGTCGACGACCGGATGCGGCCGCTGGACCAGTGCCGCTTGGCGCCCGACTCGCGGAACGTCCGCGAGGTCTTCGGCCAGTTGCGGCGGCCGGGCCGGCGCAGCGGCGCCATCCTGCTGGTGG
>JBBDNX010000217.1:0-5824 GCA_040877345.1 Pirellulales bacterium | reverse complement strand
CGTAATCGAGTCCCCAGGCCGAGAGCACCGGCTCGGTGAACTGCCGGGCCGTGTCGGTCGAACCTTCGACCAGGTAGCCGCGGTATCCGACGATCGAAAACAGCGGCAGCCGCAGATCGAACAGCACGTTTCGCAGCGCATCTCCCGATTCGAACAGGCCCGTGTTCTGGATCACAACCACGGGCTGCCGGCCTCCCAGGTGCAAACCGGCCGCGATGGCCCAGGCTTCTCCCTCGCGGCAGACGCGGACCAGCCGCAGCCGGTCCGACTTCTCGAAGGCGGCCTCCCACGTTCCCAGGGCGGAATCGGGCAGCCATACCACGTGCGTCACACCCAGGTCGGCCAGCGTGGCGGCAACCCAGGGGCCCGGGAGCAAAACGCCTGGTCCGCCGCAGGCGGATGGGACGGGCCGTTGCGGGTTGTACGTCATTTCCGTTTGAGCGTGGTGACCCACAGCAAGGGCTTGCCGGCTTCGTCAACGCGCATTTCGCTGGTGAGCTGCGCCTGGCTCAAAACGGCTCGCAGGACCTTGTCGTAGAACGTCCTGCGCGGCGGCAGCGAAACTTTGACCTCGTGGATGTCGATCCCCTCGCGAACCAGGGCATGATGGTCGAACAGGATCGGCAGCTCCAGCCGCTCGCCGATCACTTTGAGCGTCTCGGAAAGGGGCACGTCGTCGATCTCGGCGTTCAGGAACTCAAACAGCTCCGGACGCAGTTCCGCCGGCTTGACCTCGGGCGGCCAGCCGATGGGCCAGACCGGCTGTCCCTCGACGGGCAGCTTGACGGCATATTCCACCTGCCGCCGCGCATCCCGCCGCGGCTCCAACGCCAACCCCTCCGCGCGCAGCAGGTAGGCCAGCGCGGTGCCGCTCGAGATGCCTTGCACGTCTTCGCTCACCTGCTGGGCGCGCCCCAATGCCGCCGCGGCCGCCCGCTCGGCCACGAGAGGCGTGTCGAGCCGGGCGGCTATCTTGTCGAGTGCCTCCGAGAGCTTCAGCCCGGCAGTCGAGACCGCCACCGGACGGGCGAGGTCCTTGTGCGCCGCGGCCAGCTCGGCGCTCGAGAGTCCGAACGGCAGCGGTTTACGTGCCTGGGCGTGCTCGGGCCCCTCTTCCCGCAACCGCGTCAGCCACTGGTGCAACTTCGCTCGATCGCGCACTGAGAACTTGCCACCCGGCAACACCAGTTCGTTGCGTGCGGTCAAGAGACCGGTGACCCGGTAGACCGGGCTGGCCGCCCCGCCGGTGGCTTCGATCGCCGGCTGGTCGCCGGCCCGGGCCGCCCGGATTCGCAGTCCATCCACGTCGAGATCGGTCAACAGCGTGTACCACTGCTGCGTGGCGGCGGCGGGAAAGCCTTGCTCGGTGGCCAGCTCGAAGCTGACCCGAGCCGGGCCGGCGGCCAATGCGCCGACCGCCGGGCAGCAAACTCCAAGCATGATCAAAACCACGGCGGTCCGCCTCAACATGGCCGCTCCCGGCGCTAAGACAACTGAATTCGCCTATGCCAGTATAGCACCGCGGCCCGCCACGGTCGTGGGGCCAGGCGTCGGCAGGCCGGGCATCGGCACCGAGACGGTTGCAGCACAGGATTCAAATGGCAGAATGGGAGCTTCGGCGCACGATTCACCCAGACAGGAGCACCCAATCATGACGCGACCGGTTACCTTGTTCACGGGCCAATGGGCCGACCTGAAACTCGAGGACCTGGCGCGGAAGGCCAGCGAGTTCGGGTACCAGGGATTGGAGCTGGCTTGCTGGGGAGATCATTTCGAGGTCGATAAGGCGCTTTCCGATGCCGGCTACTGCGCCGGGCGGCGCGAGCTGCTCGATCGATACGACTTGCAGGTGCACGCCATCAGCACGCACCTGGTGGGCCAGGCCGTGCTCGACGTGATCGACGCCCGCCACAAGGCGATCCTGCCGCCGCACGTTTGGGGCAACGGCGAAGCGGCCGGCGTGAACGCGCGGGCGGCCGAGGAGCTGAAGAAGACCGCCCGGGCCGCGCAGAAGCTGGGCGTGGGCGTGGTGAACGGCTTCACCGGCTCGAGCATCTGGCACCTCTTGTACTCGTTTCCACCCACGCCGCCGGAGATGATCGACGAGGGGTTCGATCTGCTGGCCGAGCGGTTCAACCCGATCCTCGACGTGTTCGGCGAGTGCGGAGTGCGCTTCGCCCTGGAAGTGCACCCGACCGAGATCGCCTTCGACCTCTACGGCGCCGAGCGGGCGCTGGAGGCCCTGGACCGCCGCGAAGAGTTCGGCTTCAACTTCGATCCCAGCCACCTGGTCTGGCAGGGGGTCGACCCGGTCGAGTTCATCCGCGCTTTTTCCGACCGCATCTACCACGTGCACATCAAGGACTGCATCGTGACGCTCAACGGCCGCACCGGCATCCTGGCCAGCCATCTGAACTTTGGCGATCCGCGGCGGGGCTGGGATTTCCGCTCGCCGGGCCGCGGGCAGGTGAACTTCGAGGAGATCATCCGGGCCTTGAACGTGATCGGCTACGACGGCCCGCTGTCGGTCGAGTGGGAAGACGCGGGCATGGATCGCGAAGCGGGGGCCAAGGAGGCCTGCGAGTTCGTCAAGCAGCGGGATTTCGCGCCCAGCCAGGTCGCCTTCGACGCGGCTTTTGCCGAAAAGTAGGCCGCCGCGCACCGGCGGTGGTAGACTGGAGACGTAGGCCCCGTCGAGCGATTTCGATTGGTCAGCGGTTCTCCCTCGAGGCACATCAGCAATCTTGTTTCTTCGAATTGTCCTGTTATCGATGCTTGCGGCGGCCGGCGGCCCGGCACGGGCCTGGGCCGCCCCCGCGGCCGACGCTCGCGCCGAGCTGATCGAGCAATACGCAGGCGAGCTGGAGCAACTGGCCCGGCAGTGCGAGGGGCGCGGCTTGCGCGACGAGGCCCAGCGGGTGCGCGGTTGGATCTTGCCTCAGGATCCGTTCAAGCTTTCGATCCCGCTTTTGGATACTGCCTCTGGCAGCCCGGTTGACGTGGGCCAGCCGCCCCCGGCCAGCGGCGACGCCGACTGGGAGCAAGAATTCGCGCGGCTTCGCCGGCAGCAGGCCGAGCGCCTGTGGACGCTGGCGCTGGAAGCGGCCGACCAGCGGCGGATGTCGCTGGCGTATTCTCTGGTCCACGAAGTTCTCCGCGAGGATCCTCAGCACGGCCAGGCCCGCAGGCTGCTGGGTTACAAGCTGCACGATGGTAAATGGCTGACCACGTTCGAGCAGGGCAAGGCCAGGAGCAGGCAGGTCTGGCACGACCGTTTCGGCTGGCTGCCGGCCAGCCACGTCGAACGCTATGAGGCGGGGGAGCGGCTCTACAAGGGCAAGTGGCTGGCCGCGGAAGAGGAGGCTCGGCTTCGCACCGACATCGATCGCGGCTGGGAGGTGATGACCGAACACTACCTGGTTCGCACCAATCACAGTCTGGAGGAAGGCGTGCGCCTCGCCGCGCGTCTGGAAGCGTTGTATGGCGCCTGGCGGCAGGTGTTCGTCCGGTTCTATCTTTCGGACAAGCAGCTCGAAGGGCTGTTCAGATCCGGCGCTCCCGCACAAACGGCCACGCGCCGGCACCTGGTGGTCTACTTCCGCGACCGCGACGAATATACGCGGGCCCTGGCGGCCAGACAGCCGAACATCGGCATCAGCACGGGCTACTACCTGGCCGACGACCGCAAGGCCTACTTCTTTGTCGTGGAACCGGCCGAGGGAGAATCCGGGCCCGCGGCCGGTGCCCCAGCGGCGCGCGACGACACCAACGTGTACCACGAGGCCACGCACCAGTTGTTCAGCGAGACGAAGGGGGGCGTCCGCCATCCGGCGCGGGACGCGAACTTCTGGGTTGTCGAGGCAGTCGCCTGCTACATGGAGTCGCTGGTCGAAGGCGACGGCTTCTGCACGTTGGGAGGCGCCCAGGCGGTGCGGCTGGGCGATGCCCGCTTCCGCCTGCTCGAAGACGACTTCTATCTGCCGCTTGCCCAGTTCAGCGGCTTTGGCGTGCAGGCGCTGCAGCGCGATCCGCGGATCGCCATGCTCTACAGCCAGGCTGCCGGGCTGGCGCATTTCTTCATGCACTACGACCAGGGCCGCTACCGCGACGCACTGGTCGACTACCTGCTGGCGATCTATTCGGGCCGCGACCGCCAGAGCACGCTGCCCGAATTGACCGCCACCAGCTTCGACGAGCTCGATCGGCAGTATCGCGACTTCATCGCCGCCACCGCGGCCGCCGCCCCCTGACATCTCTCCATCTTCCGAGCAGATCGAATGCGTCCCTGGAAACTAGCCGAGATCAATTACGCGTATACCAAGGAGAACCCCTACGAGGTGGCCGTCCTGCCGCTGGGGGCGACCGAGCCGCACAACCTTCATCTGCCGTACGGCACCGACATGTTCGAGGCGGACATCGTGGGCGACGCGATCTGTGAGGCGGCCCACCAGCGCGGCGCGCGGGTGATCTTGCTGCCCACGATTCCCTACGGCACCGAAACCAACCAGATGGCCTTTCCGCTGTCGATGAACCTGAACCCGTCGACGCTGGGGCGGGTGGTGATGGACCTGGTCGAATCGCTGGCGCGGCAGGGGATTAAAAAGGTCCTGCTCTTGAACAGCCACGGCGGCAACGATCTGAAGCCCCTGCTGCGCGAGGCGTACGGCCGGACCGAGGCCCGGCTGTTCCTCTGCAACTGGTATCGCGTGCTGGCCGACGTGGAAGGCGAGATTTTCGACGACGCCGGCGACCATGGCGGCGAGATGGAGACCTCGCTGATTCTGGCCTATTATCCGCAGCTCGTGGCCCGCCGCCCGGACGGCTCGCTGGCGGCCGACGAAGGGGCGACCGCCAAGACCCGCTTCGAGGCCGTGAACCGGGGTTGGGTGCAGATCACGCGGCCTTGGCACCTGGCGACGACCAACACGGGCGCCGGCAACCCGCATCCGGCGACGGCGGAGAAAGGCCGCCGCATGCTGGCCCTGCTCACCGAGCGTCTGGCCACGTTTCTGGTCGAGCTGTCCGCCGCGAAGCTGGACGAGCGTTTTCCGTACTGAATAGTAGCCGTCCCGCTCCGCGTGGCGAGCCGCTGCACGCGTGGAGGAGTGACCGCCCAGGGTGGCTGGGGCAAAGCGGTAGCGTGCCCCAGTCTTTCCTCTCGCTTTGCCGACGCCTGGCCGCCGTTGACCGTTTTCCCCAGCAGATTTATACTGAGCGACTTACCTTGCGGTGGCTATAGCTCAGTTGGTTAGAGCACCAGATTGTGGATCTGGGGGTCACGGGTTCGAGTCCCGTTAGCCACCCCTTGAACTGTCGCGCGCCAGACGCTGGCTTCTACACGCGTAGCGCCCCCTTGCTATCTGGTCCGCGCATTGCCCCGGGCCGTCGCCCGGAATAGAATCGCAACAGCGACCTACGGTTGCCCATGAAGCCCGCGACTAACGCGAGGGATTCATGGAAAACGAGTAATTTTGGGCCCCCGAACGGTCGATAAGGCGCTGTGCATTGCCACCGACTTGCGGAAAGGAAACAAATCTCGTGGCCACCTCAATGTCGGAACTCCAGTTTTCTTCTGAGTCGCTCGAACTGCGCGATCGGATTCAGGAATTGCTTGGAAGCAGGCTCCGCAGTCTGGCAATTGAGCGAGCCCGCAGCCACAAAAACCGGCTGGTTACGTCGGAGGATGTCCGTGCCTGCTTGCCGGATGCATGGAAGCAGGTGCTAGAGGAACTGGGGCTTGAATTACATGGCGCTCAGCGCAGCCAGTGAGCCGACCACCAGCCCGGAAGGCGCAGTTCGAGAGGAGAACTACCGCAAGCAATTT
>JBBDNX010000216.1:0-5826 GCA_040877345.1 Pirellulales bacterium | reverse complement strand
CACGACGGTCAAGCTCTGGAACACGACGACCGTGCCCCCCTCCGAGAAGCTGGTGCTGAAAGGTCATACGGGCGCCGTCACGAGCGTCGTCTTCTCGGCCGACAGCCAGACGATCGCCACGGGCAGCGGCGACAAGACGGCCATGCTCTGGAACGCCGCCAGCGGTGAGATGATTAAAAAGCTCGAAGGACACACCGAGACGGTGTCGGCCGTGGCCTTTGTGCTGGACGGCAAGCTGGCGACGGCCAGCCACGACCGCACCATCAAGCTCTGGGACCCGGCGGCCGGCACCGAGATGGCCACACTGTCGGGGCACAGTAACTGGATTACCTCGGCCAGCGCTTCGAGCGACGGGCGAACGCTGGCGACTTCCAGCCACGACCGGACCGTCAAGCTGTGGAACCTCGATGTTCGCCAGGAGTCGTCGACCCTTTCGGGTTTCGAGAGCACCGTGTGGGCCGTGGCGTTTTCGCCCGATGGGCGTCTGCTGGCGACGGGCAGCCACAGCGACTCGTTGAAGGTGTGGAAGACGGGCTGGATCGACGCTTTCCCTCCGGCAAGCGGCCCAGCCGTTGAGAAGAAGCCAGACGAGGCGGCGGAAACAGAACCGGCGAAGGAAGAGGCAGCGCCCGCGGAGCCACCGGCGGCAGAGCCCGCGGAGCCACCGGCGGCAGAGCCGGCAGAGCCACCAGCGGCAGAGCCGGCAGAGCCACCAGCGGCAGAGCCGGCAGAGGAGCCGGCGGCAGAGCCGGCAGAGGAGCCAGCGGCAGAGCCGGCAGAGCCACCGGCAGAGCCGGCAGAGCCACCGGCAGAGCCGGCAGGACAGCCCGAACCGGCCGACCAGGCGCCGCCGGCCGACCAGCAGGCCGAGGCGGCGCCCCAGTAAGCGCAACGGTGGCTGGCAGTTGCGCGTTCGACCGGTGTTGCGGGCACGGCGCCGCCAGGTGGGCGTCGCTCCGTTGACCGACGTCGGCGCATGCTACAATTCAGTTGGCGGATAGAGCCGCGAAGAGGCGTTCTTTCCCCGCTTGGCGGGCAAATCAGCCTGCCTCGAAGCAATCGCAAGGACATCCCGGCGCAAGGCCGCGGCCCCGATGGCCGCGGGGGCTAAACGTCCACCCAGCGGTGAAAGCCGACCTGGTGGACCCGCTCGGGCGATGAGCGCATCGACCTTGTTGGTTTGTGAGCATTACGAGTACCATGCCGCCACCCTGGAAGGGGGCCGGTCGCGAATAGTCCCGTGTTTAGGTGTTCAGCGTCCTGGTGCTCCGGGCGTTGCCCGCCAGGAGGAGTCGAACGTGGCGCGGTGTTTGATCACGTCGTTGATCGTGTGTGCCTGCATTGCAGGTGAGCGTGGTTGGGCCGGCGAGAAGAGGCCTGCCATCGAGCCGATCGTTTCGGCCGCGCAGTTGGCAAGCACGGCGGCGATCCACCGCGACGCCTACGGGGTGCCACACATCGAGGGCCCGACGGACGAGGCGGTGGTGTTCGCGTTTGCCTACGCGCAGGCGGAAGACTACTTCTGGCAGATTGAAGACACGTACATATTGTGTCTGGGGCGTTACTCGGAGGCGCATGGTCCGCAGGGTCTGAATTCGGATTTGCTGAACCGGGCCTTTGAGATCGTGCCGCGGTCGAAGGCGGACTTTGAGGATCTGGAGCCTGAGATGCAGGCGCTGTGCGAGGCCTTTGTCCGCGGTTTGAATTATTACCTGAGGACGCACCCCGAGGTGAAGCCGCGGGTGATCGAGCATTTCGAGCCGTGGCACGTGCTCGCCTACGGGCGGCACCTGACGCTGGAACTGGCCTTTCGTTACACGCGGTTGACGAACAACTACGCGCCGCGGACGAATCCCAACATTGCGGCGGCGGTCGGTTCGAACGGGTGGGCCATCGGTCCGTCGCGGACGCGGTCGGGGCACGCGATGCTGTTTGCAAACCCGCACCAACCTTGGTTTGGATTCGGCCAACTTTACGAAGCCCACCTGCGCAGCGGGGAGGGGTGGAATTTTTCCGGTGCCACGTTCTTTGGGAGCCCGCTGCCGACGATGGGCCACAACGAGCACCTGGGCTGGACCTTTACGACCAACGAGCCCGACATCGCCGACGTCTGGCGGGTGACGTTCGACGACCCTCACAACCGGCTGAACTACCGGTATGACGGCGGCTATCGCACGGCCACCGAGTGGCAGGACAGCGTGAAGATCAAGGCGCCGAACGGCCTGAAGGAGAAGTCGTACACGTTCCGCAAAACGCACCACGGGCCGATCGTGGCCAAGGAAAGCGAGCAGGTGCAGTTGGCTGTCCGCATCGCCAAGCTTTACGAGGCGCTGCTGCTGCGGCAGATGAAACAGATGGTGCGGGCCACGAACTTGGAGGAGTTCAAGCAGGGCATGGGAACGCTGAACTTCCCGATCATGAACGCCGTGTACGCGGACAAGGAAGGCAACATCTACTTTCTGTACAATGGCATTGTGCCCCGCCGGGACCCGCGGTTCGACTGGAGCAAGCCGGTCGACGGCAGCGATCCGCGGACGGAGTGGCAGGGGTATCACACGCTCGACGAGCTGCCGCAGTTGCTCAACCCGCCGGAAGGTTACGTTCAGAACTGCAATTCGACGCCCTTCACCACCACGCACGGAGTGAATCCGCGCCGCGAGGACTTTCCCGCCTACATGGTGGAGGACAAGGACGACGACAAGCGGCGGGCCAAGATCTCGCGGCAGTTGCTGATGGCCATGCACGGAGTCACCTTCGAGAATCTCAAGGTTGCCGCCTTCGACACCACCAACTACTGGGCCCAGCATGAGCTGCCTTTGTACAAGGAAGCCTTCGAGGAATTGAAGCAGACGCACCCGTTGTTGGCCGCGACGGCGGCGCCCTATCTGGAACATCTGCTCGGTTGGAATTGCCGCACGACGGCCGACTCGACGCAGGCGGCGCTGTGCGTCGCCTGGTATGAAGCGATGTACGGCACCATTTATCCGGGCGAGACACTGCAGGAACGTTTCGTGAACGACGTGCCGCTGCGGTTCAAGGCCTTGATCGACGCCGCGGCCAAGCTGCGGTCGATCCACGGCGACTGGCGGGTGCCTTGGGGCGACGTGTACCGCATTCAACGTCACGCGGACGTGGCCGACTTTATCAACGTGCCGTTCGACGACTCGCTGCCGAGCCTGCCATGTCTCGGTTCGCACGGGCCGATGGGGGTGGTCTTTACACAGTACTACACGCCGACGATCCGCCTTCCGTTCGGGAAGAACTATCTGTCGAAGCATTACGGCGTCGTGGGCTATACCTATACGGGCGTGTTCGAGTTCGGCCCTCGTATTCGGGGCGCCACGCTGTCGCACTTTGGCGCCAGCGGCGATCCGGAATCGCCCCATTACTTCGACCAGGCGAAGCTGCTCTCCGAGTGCAGGCTCAAGCCCGAGCTATTCTACCGGGCCGACGTGCTGGCGGGCGCCAAGCGGTCGTACAGTCCCGGCCGCGACTCGCTGGCCGTCCCCTTGGTGGCCGAGGAGCCGGCCGCCAAGCCGCTCAAGTAGCCGCCGATCAGCGGTTCACCTCGACCTTGAGCCCGTCGGCCCACTGCTGCGGAAAAATTCCGGGCAGCCGGCTTGATTGGCCCGATTATCGGCCCCAAGGGCCGCTGGTGGAAAGTTCCTGGGAAATTCCTCGTCCGAGCCGGCCGCGTGATACAATGGATGGTGCAACCCTCACCCCGCCATAAGCGACCAACTGCCCGCGGTTCCCGTGCTCCACCGCCGAGACCGCGTGGGCCGACGAACAACTCCGGTCATTCCGTTGGATCACGAGCAGAGCTGTAGTAGAATAGTTGAGGAGGCTACAGACCGCCCATGACCATATCATTTAACTTGCCCGAGAGCCTAGAACAGCAGTTGCGGGACGAGCTAGGCAACCTTGACCAAGCCGCTAAGGAAGCGGCGCTGGTAGAACTTTATCGGCAGGGAAAGCTCTCTCACGGAAGGCTGGCTGAGGGCTTGGGAATTTCCCGGTATCAGGCCGATGCCGTACTCAAGCGACATCATGTCACTGAGGACTTGATCACGCTCGATGAACTGGACGAGCAGGTTCTGGGGCTTCGCAAGCTCGTGGGCGAATGATCGTCGTCTCCGACACCTCGCCACTGAACTATCTAGTGCTCATTGGGCAGGATCGCATCCTGCCGACCCTTTTCGGCCGTGTGATCGCCCCGCCGGCAGTAATTGGCGAACTACTCCACCCCGGTGCACCAGCTTTGATCAGGAGCTGGGCCGCATCGCCGCCCGAGTGGTTGGAGGTTCTTGCCCCGTCCGTCGTGGACCAATCTCTCCCGCTGGGATTGGGCGAAACCGAAGCCATCAGTTTGGCGCGCGAGATTCACGCCGACACGCTCCTCCTCGACGAACGCAGGGCTGTCCTCGTCGCACGGGGGTTAGGCCTCGCGGTAACCGGCACGCTGGGAGTGCTTGAACTCGCCGCGGAACGTCAACTGATTGACCTTGCCGACGTCGTTGTGGCCCTTCGCAAGACGACATTTCGCTGCTCGGACAACGTCTTCGAAGAGCTTTTGCGACGCGATAAGCAACGGCAGTCCAAGAGTACAGGGCGACAAGATGACTAGAAGCACCGTGTTTGGCGCGGCCGCCGCCAGACTGAATCAGACGCGCTTGCTCAAGCGGTCGGCGAGGCGGGCCAGGGCCTGGCTGCGGTCGTCCAGGGGCAGATGGACCTGGATCAGGCTGAACTGGCGGTCGTTCCAGGCCTGGGCCAGCGCCTGGTCGAACTGGCCCTCGCTGCGGCACTCGTAGCCCCGGCCGCGGCCAATGACCTCGGGCAGCTTGTGATAATGCCAGGGATGGATCTCGTTGAAGTCGCCGGGGTGCAGGAACCGCTCGGTCCCATAGCCCTTGTTGTCCAGCACGATCACGATCGTGTGGAAACCGTGCCGGCCGATCGTGGAGATCTCGTTGCCGGTCATCTGGAAGGCGCCGTCGCCCACCAGCACGACCGTCCGCAGGTCGGGGCGGGCGACGCCCGTGCCCACGGCCGCCGGGACGGCAAAGCCCATCGAAGTGTAGTAGGCCGGCGCGATGAACTCGGTGCGGCCGTGCGTGGTGAGCTCGGTGGCGGCAAAGAGGGCGTCGCCCACGTCGCTGATGACGATGGTCTGGTCGTCGAGCGCTTCGTTCAACCTGGCCATTAGGCGGGCGATCGTAATCGGGTTGTCGGGCCGCAGCTCGAATTTTTGGCCATCCTCCGCGACGCGGGGCGGCACGGGGCGGACGGGGGGCTGGGGGCGGCGGGCGGTCAGGCTGCGGATAAAGTCGCCCAGCAACACATCCTGGTAATGGTGGTGGCGGATCCGCAGGTCCTCGCTGCTGGCGTGGATGCACTTTCCCGGATCGAGCCGGGCGGTGTAGATGCCCAGGTCGATATCGGTCATGAAGGTGCCCAACAGCAGGAGCAAATCGCTTTCTTCCACGAAGCGCGTCACCTCATCGCGGCTCATGGCCCCCTCGTACAGCCCGGCGTAGAGGGGGTGCGTTTCGCGGACCACGCTCTTGCCCATGATGGTCGAGGCGATCGGAATCCGCGAGCTCTCGGCGAAGTTCAAGAGCTCGTCCTGCAGGCCGAAGCGGTGGATCTCGACGCCGGCCAGGATCACCGGCTTGTGGCAGTCGGAAATCAGCCGGGCGGCCTCGTTGACGGCCTCGGCCAAGGCCTCCGGATCGCTGGCCGGCTCGGCCTGGCGGAACTCGTAGGGGGTGTCGGGAACGACCTTGACCATGTCGCGCGGCAACTCGATGTATACGGGGCGTT
>JBBDNX010000215.1:0-5862 GCA_040877345.1 Pirellulales bacterium | reverse complement strand
TGGCGCGACGGCCGTCGACCGACGCTCCAGGCCGGGCCGTCGAAAGCGGCCGTCACCGCAGGACCTTTCACGAGCCGCGCATGTCGTCTCCCGCCGACCCTCGAAACACCTTCCCGCCCGAGGGGCGGTTGCCCCCGGTCGAGCCGCCCAGCGCCGGCTTCATCGTGCAGTTGTTCGTCATCCCGGCACTGATCGTGATCATCATGTTCATGCTGGGCGCGGGGATCAAGTGGCTGGTCGATCGCGGCAGCGACCCGGCGGCCTACGTGGAGGCCATCCAGCGCGACAATGCCGCCCGCTGGCAGGCCGCCCACGACCTGGCCGACATGCTCCGCAAAAGCCAGAACGAGTCGATGAAGCGCGATCCCCGCCTGGCAAGCCAGTTGGGCGACATCCTCAGGCGGCAGATCGACACGGGCCGGATGGATGAAGAGTCGCTCAAGCTGCGGATCTATCTGTGCCATGCACTGGGCGAGTTCGCGGTGCCCGAAGTCGTCGATCCGTTGCTGCTGGCGGCCCGCACCCAGCGGGCCCAAGAGGAAAACGTGGTGCGGTTCTCGGCGCTCAAGGCGCTGGCGGTCTTCCTGTCCGGCCGTACCGAGTCGTTGGCCGAACGGCCCCAGATCGAGGAGCTGTTGTTGAAGTCGTCGCGCGATGAGCAGCCCCTGATCCGTTCCACGGCCGCCTTTGCGCTGGGCGCGCTGGGCACCACCCAGGCCACGGCCCGGCTGCGGCAAATGCTCGGCGACGGTTATCCCGACGTGCGATTCAACGCCGCCACCACGCTGGCCAGGCACGGCGATGCACGTGCGGTGGACGTGCTGGCCGAGATGCTCGAACCCGGCCAGGCCGAGGCGATCGAATACGAGCAGGAAGCCGGCGCGCGTGAATCGAAGCGCGATCTGATCCTGGTGAACGCCTTGCGGGCCAGCCGCGAACTGGCCGACAAAAACCCGGATGCCGATCTGGACGAGTTGCGGCGGGCCGCCACCACGTTGAGCCGTTCCGATTTGCCCGCCGGCATCCGCGTGCTGGCCGACGAATTGCTGATCGAGCTCAAGAATCGAGGCTAGCGGGAGCGAGGCGAGCGGGGCGCGTCATCAAGGAGCCGAACATGGCAACCAATGCGGAAGTGATCGAGATGCTCAAGACCGCCTACAGCATGGAGCTGGAAACGGTGATGAACTACCTGGCCAACAGCATCAACCTGGACGGCGTGCGGGCCGAGGAAATCAAGAAATCGCTGGCCGCCGACATTGTCGAAGAGCTCGGTCATGCCACCCAGTTGGGCAATCGGATCAAGCAGATCGGCGGCCTGGTTCCCGGCTCGCTATCGCTCAAGCTGGGCAACCAGACACAGCCCACCGACAACACCACCGACGTAGTCGGCGTGATCCGCGCGGTGATCGAGTCCGAGGAGGCCGCCTGCGCTCAGTACAAAAAGCTCATCCGCGCCACCGACGGCGAGGACTACGTGACGCAGGATCTTTGCATCCAACTGCTTACGGCCGAAGAGCAGCACCTCGTGCTCTTCAAGGGTTTTCTCAAGGAATACACCCAGGCCTAATGGCGGCGTAATTCACCGGTAGTCGAGTAGCTGTATCGGATCGGCATTCTGTCGCAGCCCTGATTGCTTGGCTCCAGCGCAGCACGGCGCTGCTATCTAGAGAGACAGACAATGAGCAGGCGGTCTGGTTCTGCATGGGGTTGAGCCGGCCCTGTTGAATTGGGCCAGAAGCACCTCAAAACACGCGCCTGTCGGCGATAGCACTTGAAAATCTTTAGAGATTTTCGGTCTCCATAACCCATTGCCGCCATGGCAGTTCCATCCCGGCTCCCCTGGCTTGGTAAACTTTTCTGTTTGCAGCCTGACTTACTGTCGGCCACATTCTCTTGAAGGACCCGGGGCCTTGCATTCGCCGGGCTTCTGGCGCCCTGCCCGCCACGAGACATCGTTCGACGGGCTGCCGGATGATTTTTGCAGGGGGGAGAAGCAGTTGGCCCCGCCGGGCAGGCCGGCCGGGGCACGCTTGGAAGAGGACAACCATGAGACACGCATCCGCTTTGTTTGCCAGTTTGTTGTTGACGGCCACGGCCAGCGCCGGGCTGCCGTACGCCCAGCAGGCGTACCGGCTGGAATACCAGACGGTGCTCGAACAGCGGCAGGTGACGGCCTACCGCGTCGAGTGCGAGACCGTCTACGACGAGCAGAAAGTCGTCAGTTACCGTCCGGTCTGGGAAACCCAGATGCACGAGCGCCGCTACACGGTCGCCCGTCCCGTCTGGGAGACGAGCGAGCGGGAAGAACGCTACACGGTCCACCGCCCCGTGTGGGAGACCCGCATCGAGGACCGCAGCTACGACGTGGTCCGCAACGTGTTCGAGACGCACCAGCGCGAAGAGAAGTACACCGTCCACCGCCCCGTGTGGGAAACCACCGAGCGCGAAGAACGCTACACGGTCCGCCGTCCCGTCTGGGAAACCACCGAGCGCGACGAAAGCTACACGGTGATGGAGCCGCAGGTCACCTATCGCCCCGTGCAGGTCGATCAGGGCTGCTTCGTCGATCAGCAACTCTGCGTCCCCGGTCCCGTGCGCAACCGGCTGGCTTGGCACCCGGGGGCGTGCGTCGTCGATCCGCTCACGGGACAAACCGTCTACCAGCGTGGCGGCCTGCATTGGACCCCCGTCCAGGCGCCCGCCCGGCTGGTGACCCAGCGCGTCTGGCAGTCCAACATCGTCACGCACCAGGTGCCGCAGACGACCTTCGTGGCCCGCATGGTGACGCGGAAGGTGCCAGTGCAAGTCTGCCGCTACGTGGACGAACAGCATGTGCGCCGCGTTCCGCAGCAGGTTTGCCGCATGGTGCAGGAGGAGCACGTGCGGCAAGTGCCGTACACCGTTTGCAAACCGGTTACCGAGCGCGTGGAGAACAAGGTACCGGTGCAAGTCTGCCGCATGGTGCCTGAAGAGGTGGTCCGCAAGGTGCCGGTGACCACCTGCCGGATGGTGCAGGAACAACGCGTCGAACAAGTGCCCGTCCGCGTCTGCCGGCAGGTGGCCGTGGAACGGACGGTGCGCGTGCCCCGGCTGGTCGAGAGGCGGATCCCAGTCACCTATACGTATTGCGTGCCCCGGACCGTGGTCTGCCGTGTTCCGGTCGATGAGTGCGGCGTGCCCTTGCCGGTCGCCGCCCCGCCGGTAATCAGCTCTCCCAGCGACCTGCCTTACAATGGCCAGGCCCCCGCGCCGGGCGCCGCGCCTTCCAATGGAAGAGCAAGGCCGAACGGCGATCAGCGGCCTCAAGACAATGGCGAAGGCCTCCGTGCACCGCGGATCGATCCCGGCGAAGACGTGCCCGAACCGGTAGACGAGGACGCGGCCGACGCCGAAGCAGGCTCGGAGGCCTGACTCGTCCCGGCCGGTTGACTACAGACCGGCAACAATCCAGCGCCCGGGGCATGGGCCGCCGTTTGGCCCGTGCCCCGTTTTTTTTATGGCAAGACCCGGCGGTCGATCCTTCCGGTCTATTCTTCGGGCCGAGCCGGGCCTGGCTTGGCTCCGGAATTCCGCGGCTCCAGCGCCGATTCGACGTCGAGCACCATCAGCGCCACATCGACGAGTTTTTTGCTTTTGACGCTGGCCAGGCTCTGCAGCCGCTGGTAGGCGGCGTGTTCGTCGAGGCCCGCGATTTTCATCAACAGGCCCTTGGCCCGCTCGATCACCTTGCGGTCCTCGAGGCTCTTCCGCAGCGCGGCCGCTTCCGTCCGGGCGGCATCCAGCTCGCGGAAACGGTGCATGGCGACCGTAATCGCCGGCCCCAGGTCGGCGTCGCCGATCGGCTTGACCAGGTAGGCCATCACGCAGCCTGCCTCGGTCCTGCAAATCGTGGCCGGATCGTGGTAGGCGCTTAACAGCACCACCGGAACGGGCGACTGCCGGCAAACCTCGACCGCCGCTTCAATCCCGTCCATGTCGGGCATTTTGATGTCGGTGAGAATGAGATCGGGTTGCAGCGAGCGGCACGAACTGACCAGGTCACGACCGTTCGAAACGGCCGCCACGACTTCGTGACCCAACTCCATCAGCGATTCGCTCAGGTAGGCCCGCATGTGGGGTTCGTCGTCGGCCACGGCGATTCGAAGCGTCTCGCTCATCTAGGCCCTCCGTCGCCAGTGCAGGACGATTTCCGCGCCCCGCTGGCGGCCCGCTCCCAGCGAGATGCGGCCGCCGTGCGCCTCCACAATCCGCTTGGTAATCGGCATTCCCAACCCGGTTCCATGAGTCTTTGTGGTGTAGAACGGCTCGAAAATCCGCTGCCGCTGCTCGCTGTTGAGACCCGGCCCATTGTCGATCAGCGACACGCGCACGGCGGGTGACTGGTCCAGTTGATCCAACGACCAGATCACCTCCAGCGACACCGGATCGCGGCAGGCCGTCAGCGAATTCTCCAGGATGTTGCGGAACGCCTGGGCCGCGGCAAAGCGGTCGACCTCGCAACAGGCGTCCAAGTCGCGTCCGACTTCACTCAATCGCACCTGGCGGCCCTGGCGCACGGGGCCTACCTGCGACCAGGCCTCGTGCAGGATGTCGACCAGGCTGCACGGCTGCCGGTTCAGCCTGATCGGGGCCGCGTAGGCTCGCACACCTTCATACAGGTGATACAGGTCCTGCTGCGCCTCCTGGATCCCGGCGAGCAGTTGTTCGGCTTCGCTCTGGCCCTTGATGCGTTTGGCGAGCATGCTCAGGCAGGCCTGGCTTCGCTGCAAGGCATTGCGGCTCTCGTGAGCCAGGCCAGCCACCATCTGGCCGATGGCGGCCAGGCGTTCGGACTGCAGCAGCAGTTCCTGGGCTTCCTTGAGGTTGGTGATGTCCTGCCCGACCAGGAGCAAGCTGTTGCCGCGATCGTGGCCTTCCAGTCCGCGGGCGTTGAAGACCATCCAGCGGGTGCTGCCATGCCGGCATTGAACGGGGCTCTCAAAACCTTGGCCCGGATTGCCGGCACGTGCCAGCTCGATTTTTTCAGCGACCGCCTGCCGATGCTCGGGTGGCAGAAACAACTCGCAGTAATCCTGTCGCTCGACTTCGCCAGCCGTATAGCCGGTGAGCGTTTCGGCGAACGGGCTGAAATAGGCGATGTGCCGTCCTTGGAGGATCAGGATCATGCACTGGGCCGCCTCCACCAGGCTGCGAAATGCCATTTCGCTCCGCTGATCGACCAGAATGGCGCCGGCAGCCGTTTCCACTTGAGCGACTCCTTTCGTCCCCATTCATAAGGTCGGCTCACGCGGGAAAGACCATGAAATCCGTACCGGCAACTTCCAAGAAAAGCTGGTTGATCCTCCGGCCGATCCCCGATATATAGTTGCGGCGGTTTGTCCATGGCGGGCAGGTCCGCCATGCTTGGATAGCGCTTCGTGCGCATGTCGCGCACTCAGGGAACTCGCTTCCCTTCTTGACTGGCCTAGCGCGCAGCGGTCCTGGTCGGGCCCTTGTCGTTTGCTGCAGCGGGTCGGCGTCACCCCCTCTGGTGCTTCGTCACGGTGTTTTCGTGCCTCCGGCGGGTTTCGAAACCGATTCACCGCCCGCGAACGGAATCTGACACGGGAGTAGAGGAATCCGGCAATGACGAGAGCGACTGTGTTCCTGCACGCGAGCGATCCGCTGAGCCGCCGCCACCTGGCCCAGCTCGCCGCGCCCTTGGACGTCGTCTCCCTCGACCAAGAGCCATCCGGTCGAATGCCGGCCGGCCTCCATCCGCCGGGCTGCCTCGTGCTCGACATGTCGCTCGATGCCCCGCGCGGCCTCGCGCTGCAAGCCGACCTGGTGGCTCGTGGAGTCGGCCTTCCGGTGATTGCCATC
>JBBDNX010000214.1:0-5863 GCA_040877345.1 Pirellulales bacterium | reverse complement strand
GCATGGGTGGCACAGCCGGCCAGGCAGCACCACCAGAGTGCGGCCGCCAACCTCAGCCCCGGACAGTGCATGGCAAGCTGTCTCCCGCGGGCCGCCGGCTCACTTGAACGGGTTGAACGAGTAGTTCCCGAACCGGCCCAGCGAGGTTTTGTGATAGCCCTTGCGGACCGTGGCCGACTGTTTGTCGTACTCGCCCGTGTTCACGTTGACCAGCTCCATCGTGAGCAGGTAGTCGCGCTGGTAGCTCTGGTTGTTCTGCGTGGTGCCGGAGGTGAGCGTGGCATAGAGCAGGTAGTCCATCGGCTGGCCCATCCGCTCGAGCGAGGCGGCAAACAGGGCCATCTGCGAAGGGATCAGCAACTGGTCGGGCCGCAGCCGCGTCTCGGCCAGGCCGGCATCGACCAGCCGCTTGCTGATCGGCGCGAACGCCCCGGACTGCACGATCTGGGTGTCGATCTGCTGGTAGAGCTGGTCCTTGAAGTCGCCGAGCTCCTCGATGCTCTTGTTCTCCACGCACACAAAGCAGATCCGCTTGGGCGGCGGCGGCAGCTCGTGGTGCGCCACCATGCTCGCCTCGTGCACGTGGCGGCCCAGCAGCTTGGCCACCGCTTCATCCACCAGCGGCGAATAGGTTTCGGCACCGGCGGCATGGCTGCCGACCATATCCCCTTGGCCGGGGGTCAGCACGTGGGCCACTTGTCGCCCGCGGCAGCCCGGCAGCAGGCCTGTGCCCAGGAGGCCTAGGGCAGAGCGGGTCAGAAACGTTCTTCGATCCATCTTTGTGCTGGCTCCTTGGCCCCCCCCCAGGCCGATTACGCCGGATACGCTGGCCGTGCGTGTCAGGCAAGATATATCGGCCGTCCGGAGGCCAAAAATCATGCGAAAATCTGGCAAAAACCGGGATCGCCCTTGCCGGCGGGCACCATTCGGCTCGCCCGGAGGCCGGTCGATTAGAGAAGAGAGAGGGCGGCGCTGCGCTGGGCGAGGTGGCGGGGCGGGCTGAGCTGTGTGATTGTGTCACCTGACACGAGCTGCCGCTGGCGGTCGTAAACGCTCCCATTACCTTCGCTGCAGAGCAGGTTGCGTTGTAACCTTTGCCGATGCGTGCCTCAGCGGCGTATAATGTGAGCCGGAGAACAACCATGACGCCGCGACTCAATGACGAACAGCGGCAGGCCCTCGCCGAGAGCGGCGGTGGACCTGTCGAAGTGATCGACGAGCGAGGCAACCGGCGGTATTACCTCGTTGCGTCTGACGAGTATGAAACGATGACGAGGCTTCTAGGAGCGGAGCGTATCGACCCGTCTCTGTACGAATTCAAGGACGAGATTCTCTACGATAGCGAATGACTCGCATTGTGCACCGCTGCCCATTTTTCTCCGAGGAGACGATCGTCAGATCCCCGACCGGTGACGTTCAGGTTGTTGCCTATCAGATCATCGTGTGGGTAAGCCTGCAAATCCGCGGCGTGTTCTCCCAGCCGTTCCCAGCGATTCTTGACACCGGGCATTCCCATAACCTTTCCATCGGTGAAAAGCACCTGCTCGATTGGACGGGAAATCGACCCGGCGATCTTCGGACAATCGGCGAAATCAACCTTAACAACCGCCTGACAGCCCTGAAGCGTGCTGAGGTTGCACTGTGCGCAAATGTACCGGGCGAAAGGAGGCTCCTTGCGCGCGAACCATACTTGCTCGCGACCCTGGGCGGGATCACCGTCCTGGCATCAGCCGATCCATTAACGCCAAGGCTCCCCCTCCTCGGTATGCGGGCGATCGTGCGTAGTAAGCTACGGACGACCATTGACGGGCGCCGTGGATGGGTAACGATCGGCAAAGGGCTGTTCAGCTAGCCGGAAAAGTGCTCTGGGTCCTTAGCCGGCCTTTTGGGCTGGCAATCGGTTGCACGCGAACCTCGGTCGCGGCGGCGCTGTCAACGTCACTGGACCCTCGACGGGATACAGGGCAGCGATCCTGTGGCTGCCACTCCAGTAGTCAAAGCGTGGTTTCAGGCAGCGCTGAAAGGCATGACCATGTTCCAATCGTGGAACAAAACGGTTGAGCCCTCTGGGCGTCGATTGGCTTATTCCTCCGGCCTCTGACGTCCCCGGGCCAACGGAATCCGCGCGGCCGCCAAGGCCTTACTGTGATTCCGCGCGCTGATCGTTCGAGCGTCGCCGCCCATAGCGAGGTTCCGCCTCGGCCCGTGCAGCGGTCGGGCTGCGCCTGATGGCATGGCCAGAGAGCAGTCCAAAGGGGCAGCTTGAACAGGTCGCCTCGTGAACCGGGCGCTTGGGGCAGTCCCCTACTCGCGCGCGATAGCGAGCGAGTTGGGTCGAAGCTACCCGCCTGAATTCACTGGATCTATGTCTCTCACTTTAACGAGCAACGTCAAATGGCGGCCTTACCGGCGGTACCGGACGCTGGCGCGATCGCTCCACGGCCGCATCTGGGTTTCCCGCGAAGGTCGGCTGTGCCTGGTCAGCGGCCGCCCCGATTTCGAGAAACTGCTGGCCTGTTTGGCGAGCTACCGCGACGTTCCGGCTTCCGAACGATCGCCGGGCCCGTGCGACCTGGGCTTTCCGATCTGCTGCGATGGAGAGCTCACCGACCAGAACTTGAACGTGATCAGCCGCGCCTTGACCCGGTGGATCCGCGCCCTCGACAGAGAGCCCGCGATCCGTCCGCCCGGCAAGCGCCGGTCGCAGCAGATTTCCTGGGAGCGCCGAGAGGCTGAGCTGCTGCGGCAGCGGCTGGCCGCTTGCTACCAGTGGCATCGCCGCCTCTCCTCCGCGCAATCGCCGAAGCCAGACCCGTATCCACTCGAGAACCATGAGGAGACGGAATTGGCGCGGGCTCTGGCTCCGTTCACGGACCGTCGAGCGTTGCCGCCGTTGACGTGCTGGCTTGCCAGAGTGGTCCTGTGGATGTCCGGCGACGGAGCGCTTGCCAGGTTTCTGAACGCCTTGCCGGACGCGCGCCCGGTCGAACGGCCGCTTTTCGCGGTTCGAGAGCTCCGGCAACGGTTACGGGACTGGGAACTCCGTAGCCGGCACGAATGCTGGCGAGCGCTGCACCGCGAGATGCGCCTCTACGTGCAATCTCTGCCGCAAACGCTGGTGAGCGATGGCCATCTCGGCTGCCGGTTGCGGGGGAGAACGTTCGCGCAGCACTGCGATCTGCTCATCCGGCGCTGCCAGCAATTGCTGACGGACGGGAAGGAGCCATTCCACCGCGCTGCGGCCGCCCTGGCGGCGGTGGCGTGCTGCGATGGTTCAAAGGCCCCTTTGCCAAAGCGGCTGGCCGCGGAATGTTGCCGGAGCGGCGATTGCCGTGCCCTGGACCAGATGGTCACGAACCTTTACGAAGAAGCGGGAAAGGCGGGCTACGACCAACTCCTGATCGCGTTCGATCAACTCGATCAGCTCCCGCACCCTTGTTACTTGGAAAACATCCGCATCATCCTAGCGGGAGGTGCCAGCCTGGAGGATGCGGCCTGGGCGATCCGCGAAGACCTTCTGCACTGCTTCGATGGGAATGGCGCCGCACCGGCCTGGGCGCGGCGCTTACAAGACGAGCTGGCTGTCCTGAAACTGCCGGCCAGCGAATTCGGCACGCTGCTCGCGGCAGTCAAGACACGCAACGACGCAGCCGTCGTCGACCGGCTGGTCCAATGGCTAAAGACGGTCCCGCCGCGCACAGTCACTCCGAGAATCGCCAGGCTTTTGAAGTCGGCTATCGTCAACCTGGTTGTGCCAGGCATGACACAACTGTCGTGTCACTGCCGGCTGAACAGTTGGGCAAGGCCTCCAAAGCCCGTGCTGCACACGGTGGGCCGCAAAACGACCCCAGAGGTCGAGACCTGGCTGGACCGTATCGGCCATTATCGGCGTTTGGCGGGAAGCGAAGCCGCAGTGCCGAAATCGGTGCGGAACCTGTTGGACAGGATCGACGCCGATCGGCTCGAAGCCGAGTATCTGCGGGGTTTAGCCGACAGACACTGCGCCAACGACGCCCAACTGGCTCGTCTGAACCACCTGCGCAGCCGGGCAGCAGCGCCGGTCCGGGCCGGCGAAGCTCGCATTCTGCGGACCGCGCAGGAGGCCTTTGTCGTCGCCGCGATCGAGGCGCTGCGGGCGGTCGTGCGGCAATCGGCCGCGGAGATCTGGCTCGACCGTGCCGGCTGTCCGTTCCCCGACGAGCCGCTTTCGCGACTCGTCAAGTTCGCTGGCTGGGCGCAGCGGCTGGACGAACCCAAACAGCAACTGTTGCGGTTGATCCTGGACGCCTGGCGCCGGCACGGTGCGGGCTACAAGTCGCGCCTGGCCGCCAATTCCCGCTGGCTCGCGCGGGCGCGGAAGCGCGGGGTGGACCTGGCCGAATGGCTCCAAGCCGAGCCGGCTGTGGCCGATATCGACGGCCAACGATTCCGCATCGGCCCGGCGCACGACCCCATCGAAGTCTTTCGGATGGGCTGCTACTTCGGCACCTGCCTGGGCCTCGGCGAGTTCAACGAGATGTCGGTCCTGGCCAACGCGCATGATGCGAACAAGCAGGTCGTCTTTCTTTACGGTGCGGACGGCAAGGTTTGGGGCAGACAACTCGTTGCGATCAGCACGGGGTTCCAGTTGCTCGGCTATCACTGCTATACCAGCGTCGACCATCGCAATGCCGGAAGCCGGGACATGTATATTGCAGCCATGGCCGGCTACTGCGGCCGCTGGGCCCGGCGCTGCGGCATCGCGCTGGGCACCCAAGGAGAGCCGGAGGAAATCGGCGAGCACTTCTGGTACGACGACGGAGTCTGGGAATGGCACCAGGCAGCGCGAGACGCCTGGCAGGCGGAAGGCGAACCGAACCTGCGAGAATGGAAGTGTCCCGAGGCGGAAAGCGAGGATTGCATCCTCTGCGGCCAGCCCTGAAGCGGGCTCAACCGATCGGGAACGCCTCGCCTGGAAATGCCTCGGCCCAGATTTTGGCCAGCTCTGGTTCCAGCGCAAGACGCGCGGCCCATTGCCGCAAGTAGGCCAGGTCAATTGACGGGCGGTTGAATCGCAAAAGATAAGCGCAATCGGCCCGGTCAATGACCCGCCCCGCCATGAGCTTGAACATAATCAAATCCTCGCAACTCAGAATGGACACCGGCTCCGGTATCCCAGGCAAGACCATCGGCACGCGGCGGGCCAGTGCGGCCTGGTGGTACTCGGAATCAGCAAAGAAGAGATCGACGCGAATGTCCATGAAACTCTCTGGCGGCTCGTAAGACAGTTGCATGATCCGCGACTCGCCGACCACCAGGGTCGGCGGCTGGCGCAGCGGCTTCAGACCGGCCGCCGCCAACCGCTGCACAAGGTCCGGCTCATCGGCACTCTTCAGCCCGATCAAGAGGTCGACGTCGCGCGTGTTTCGAAGATGCTTCCAGGCCGCGACGGCCAGCCCGCCCATCAGGGCCATCTCCACCCTGAGCGGCGCCAGCGTGACCCACACGTGGCGGAGCGTGGCCAGCAGAAGTTCACCCGCCATGATGGCCCAGCCTGCGGTGCAGTTCCTCGAACATGTGGCGGACGGTCCGGTCGTGCTCGCGCATCTGCTCTTGGTATAGGCGGCGATACTCCGCCTCGACGTCGCCCGCCGGTCCCAGCCGGCTGCGCAAGGCCGCCAGCAGGATTTCGTCCGTCGCGTCGACCAGGTCGACCCACATCGCCACGCATTGCTCGGGCGTGGCATCAGCCGGGACGGCAGGCGCCATCTCGGGCGGAGGAATCAATTGCCCAAAGTCCTTTGAGTCTGCCATGGAAGCTCCAGACAAGTGTAAGCTCTGGCCAGACGGCGGACCATCGGTTATCTTGCAAGCAGTGATTTCG
>JBBDNX010000213.1:1246-5865 GCA_040877345.1 Pirellulales bacterium | reverse complement strand
CGACGGCGTTCCGATCGACGATCGAGTCCGGGATGGACCAGGTCGCCGTCGAGCTGGGTTTCGTGACGGAAGAGGCGGCCTTGGCGGCCCTGGGCGCCGAGGTGGGCCTGGACTTCGTCGATCTGTCGGAAGCCCAAATCGATCTCTCGCTGTTGAAGGATTTTCCCACCCGGTTGATCCATCGCCAGGCCCTGTTTCCCATCCGCCGTGAAAACGGGTCGCTGGTGGTTGCCACCAGCGATCCGTTCGATTTATATCCGCTCGACGAATTGAGCGCCGCCACCGGCTTGTCGATCGAGCCGGTGCTGGCCAGCCGGGCCGAAATCTCCAAGCTGATCAAGGCCCATCTGGGGCTGGGCAGCGAGACGGTCGACGGGCTGTTGGCCAGGACGGCCGACGGCGAGGTCGAGCTGCTCGAAGAGATCGAAACGGACGGCTCCGAGCTGTCGGAGATGGCCCAGGAGGCCTCGGTCGTCCGGCTGGTCAACGAGATCCTGCTGGAAGCCATCGAGTCGCGGGCCAGCGACGTGCACCTGGAGTCGCAGCCTTCGGGCCTGAAAATCCGCTACCGCATCGACGGCATGCTCCACCCGCAGCCGGCGCCGCCCGAGATCAGCCGCTTTCAACTGGCAATCATCAGCCGCTTGAAGATCATGGCCCGGCTGAACATCGCCGAAAAGCGTCTGCCCCAGGACGGCCGCATCAAGCTCAAGGTTTCGGGCCGCGAGGTCGACGTCCGCGTGTCGGTGATCCCCATGATCCACGGCGAGGGGATCGTGCTCCGCTTGCTCGATAAGGGCGGGATGGAGTTCGCCCTGCAGAAGCTGGGCATGGAATACGAGTTGTACAAGAGCTTCCAAGAGTTGATCCGCCTGCCGCACGGGATCATCCTGGTCACGGGTCCCACGGGGTCCGGCAAAACGACCACGCTTTACAGTGCCTTGTTGGAGATCAAGTGCCCGCAGACCAAGATCATCACCACGGAGGATCCGGTCGAGTACCAGCTCGAGGGCATCAACCAGATCCAGGTTCACTCCAAGATCGGTCTGTCGTTTGCCCACTCGCTGCGCAGCATCCTCCGCCACGACCCGGACATTATCCTCGTGGGTGAGATCCGCGACCTCGAAACCGCCGAAAACGCGATCCAGGCCTCGCTCACCGGGCACCTCGTGTTCAGCACGTTGCACACCAACGATGCCGCGGGCGCCTACACCCGCATGATCGACATGGGGGTCGAGCCTTTCCTGGTGGCCAGCACGGTCGAGGCGGTGATGGCCCAGCGGCTCGTCCGCACGCTGTGCAAGGAGTGCAAGCGCCCCTACCAGCCCGCACCCGACGAGCTGCCCGCCGATTTTCCCATCGACCAGCTCACCAGTTCCGCCGCCCCCTTGTACCGGCCCGTCGGGTGCCGTGCGTGCCGGCACGTTGGTTACCGGGGACGCGTGGGGCTGTACGAGTTGCTGGTCACGACCGAAACCGTCCGCCAGTTGGCTCAAGACCGCGCCAGCACCTGGAAGATCAAGAAAGCGGCCGCGGTCGAGGGCATGCGGACGCTCCGTGAAGACGGCTGGTGCAAGGTGCTCGCCGGCCGCACCACCGTCGAAGAAGTCGTGCGCGTTACAAAGAGCGACCGGCTGAGTACAATGTAACAGGTCTTGGTAACCGGGGTCTGTCTTGCCCGCCGCGCGAGCCGTTTACTGCTCGGCGCGGACATGCCGATCACCTTCGCCGCGCGGTTGAGGCTGGCACGACCGCTCGGCGCCAATACCGGGTCTGACTTGCTCTCAGGCCCGTGGAGCCGCCAGTCCTTTCAGTTCACCTTGGACCATGCCCGATTTCGCCTACACCGCCCGAGACGCGTCCGGCCGTAAAATCGCCGGCACGCTGACCGCTCCCAGCCAGCACGAGGCCCTCAGCACCTTGGGGCAAAGGGCCCTCTTCCCGGTCTCGGTCGAGGCCGAGCGGTCGGCCTCGCGCACCTGGCGCGGCAGGCGGATCAAGCCGCAACTGATGGCCACCACCTATGCGCAGCTCGGCGATCTGCTGGGCAGCGGCGTGCCGCTGCTCCGCTCGCTGGAGGTGCTCCAGCGGCAGACTTCGCACCCGGGCTTGGCCGAGGTGCTCGGACAGGTCAAGGCGCAGGTGGAGGACGGCTCACCGCTGTCCGAGGCCATGCTGCGGCACCCGCGGGCGTTCAGCGAGATGGCCACCAACATGGTCCGCGCCGGTGGCGAGGGCGGCTTCCTCGAAGAGGCCCTCCAGCGCGTGGCAGAGTTCACCGAGAAGCAGGAAGATCTCAAAGGCCGCACCATGGGCGCGCTGGCCTATCCGATTTTCCTGGCCTTGGTGGGCACGATCGTGGTCACCGTGCTGGTGGTTTTCTTCGTGCCCAAGTTCGCCGAGTTGTTCAGCCAGTTGCGCGAGCAGGGCGAGCTGCCGCTGGTCACCGAGCTGCTGCTCTGGACCAGCGACACGCTGCGGCGCTGGGGACTCTTGATCCTGGCCCTGCTGGTGGTCGGCGCGCTGTATCTCCGCTCCAGGCTGGGCACGGAGGAGGGGCGCGTCTGGCGCGATCGCTGGAAGACGCGCCTGCCGGGCGCGGGCCCGATCATCCTGAACCTGGCCGTGGCCCGCTTCTGCCGCGTCCTGGGCACGCTGTTGCGCAACGGCGTCCCGATCATCAAGTCGCTGGAGATCAGCAGCGAGGCCACCGGCAACCGCCTGCTCGGCCAGTCCGTCCTCGAGGCGGCGCACAACATCTCAGCCGGCCAATCGCTGGCCGGACCGCTGGCGGCCAGCGGGCAGTTCCCCGGCTCGGTCGTGGAGATGATCGCCGTGGCCGAGGAGTCCAACACGCTGGAAGCCGTGCTGGTGAACATCGCCGATAGCCTGGAGCGCCGCACCTGGCGGCAACTCGACTTGTTCGTGCGGCTGCTGGAACCGGTGATGCTTCTGATCCTGGCCGGCGCGGTGCTGGTCGTGGTGATCGCGCTTTTGTTGCCCGTCATCAGGATGAGCTCGACCATTTGAATCAACATTCAAGAACGCGAAGGAGAGTTTGAAATGTACCGACGCCGTCGCCGTCAAGGCTTTACCCTGATCGAAGTGCTGCTGGTGCTGGTGATCCTGGTGATCCTGGGATCGTTTGCCGTCCTTCAAGTGCGCGGGGCGGGGAGAAAGGCCCGCGTTAACGCGGCCAAGGCCCAAATCGGCGCCTTTAAATCCGCCCTCGACATGTACGAGTTCGACGTGGGGCAGTACCCGTCGACGTCGGCAGGGCTGGATGCCTTGCTGTATGCCCCGGCGGAGCTGGAAAACTCGGCCAAGTGGGGACCGGAGCCGTACATCGAAAAAAACCCGCCCGACCCGTGGGACCGGGAGTACCAGTACGTCTACCCGGGCAAGGTGAATACCCAGAGCTGCGACATCTGGTCTTTCGGCCCGGATGGCCAGGATGGCACCGAAGACGACATCGGCAACTGGGAAGACCAATACTAAGGGACTAGCCTATGCGCCGCCGGGCCTTCACGCTGCTGGAAACGGTGTTGGTGCTCTCGCTGCTGGTGATCCTGGCTGCCATGGCCTGGCCCGCGCTCAAGGGTCCCATGTCGGGTCACCGGCTGCGGCGGTCCGCCGACCAGGTCCGCGCCGAGTGGGCCCGGGCCCGCAATCGGGCCATGCTGTCGGGCGAGATTCAGGCTTTTGTTTATCTTCCCGGCAGCGACCGCTTCCGTGTCGTTGCTTATGCCGACGCCGAGGGGACGCTGCAACAGGCCGCCGCCGGCAGCGATCCCGCCGACAGCAATACCGCAGGCAGTGATACCGCAGGCAGCGGCACGACGGCGTCCGGCACGTCGGCGGGCGACCGTTTCCTTCCAGCCGGAGTCGTATTTGCGGGTTCGACGGCGCCCTCGCCCGCGCCCACACAGGCCGCCTTCGGCGCTCAGGGTTCCTGGTCGGACATGATCCTCTTCTACCCGGACGGCACCTCGACCAATGCCACCGTGACGCTTCAAAGTGAAGACGGCCGGCAGGTTCCCGTGGAGTTGCGGGGTGTGACGGGCGGCTCGCGCGCCGGTGAGATGATTTCGGCCCAAGAGGTGCGACGATGACCATCGAGGCCCGCAAGCAACCGGCCGGAAAGCCAGCCTCGGGCGGCTTCTCGTTGTTGGAGGTCGTGCTGGCCCTGGCAATCCTTACCGGCGCCATCGCCGTGCTGGGCGAAGTGGTCCGCACCGGCATGCACAATGCCCGCATAGCCCGCGACCTGACCCAGGCCCAATTGTATGCCGAGAGCTTGATGGCCGAGATCGCGGCCGGCGCGATTCCGGCTGAGCCGGCCAGCGGCGTTCCGCTCGACAAGCCCGACTGGTCTTATTCGGTCGTGGTCGAGGCGCTCAACGACGAGGGCTTGTTGCACGTAGCGGTTAGCGTTGAGCAACACGCCCAACGGCCGATCCGCCCTTTCACGGTGGTTCGATGGATGCGTGATCCGGAAACGCAAGTCTCCGCCTCCCAGAGCACTTCATCCGGTTCGTCGTCGTCCTCATCCAGTTCCGGCGGATCGCAGGGCGCCGGCGGCAGTTCGTCTTCCGGCGCGGGTTCCTGACAACGGTCCG
>JBBDNX010000213.1:0-1236 GCA_040877345.1 Pirellulales bacterium | reverse complement strand
CTTTGACATGCGTGGCGCGAACGACCTGACTCGAAAGCCGCTGGGACATTCGGGCTTCACCTTGCTCGAAGTCCTCCTCGCCCTGGCGCTGAGCGTCCTGGTGCTGGGGGCGCTGGCCATGGCCATTCAGGTCACGTTGCGGGCCACCAACTCAGGCCGCGCCGACGTGGCCCGGGCCCAGTTGGCCCGCGCGCTTTTGCGGCGAATCTCCGACGACTTGCGCAGTGCCGTCTGGCACGAGCCTTTGGAGATCGACCTGTCCTCCGTGAGCGCCGCCGCCCAGGAGGGCTCCCCGGGCGGCCAGTCGCCAGGAGGCAGTGGCGGCGACGGCGACGCCTCCTCCGCTCCAGGCGGCAGCGGTGGTCAACCATCCGGCCCGGGACGCGGCGGTTCCGCCGGCAATGCATCCAGCGGCGGATCAGCCAGCAGCGGCGGCTCAACAACCGGCTCCACTGGAACCGGCACATCGGCCGGCGACACGGAAACGAGCTCTGCGTCGGCGCCGATGCCCGGTTTGTACGGCGGCCTCGATTGGCTTGAAGTCGACGTCAGCCGGCTGCCCCGCGTCGACCAGTACGAGCAGTCCATCTCGGCAACCGATGTCAGCCCGCTGGAACTGGCCAGCGACGTGAAAACGGTTGCCTACTACATGGCCGGTTCCCAAGCCACCGCGGCCAGTGCCGGCGCCACCGGCCTGATGCGGCGGCAGCTCGATCGCGCGGTGACCCAGTGGGCCGCAATGAATGGCAATCTGCTGGGCCTCGATCAGGCGGCCCAGGCCCTCGCGCCCGAAGTGGTGTCCATCCAGTTTGAGTACTTCGACGGATATGAATGGCTGACCGAGTGGGATTCCGACGCGCGCCAGGGTCTGCCCATGGCCGTTCAGATCGCGATCGCCCTGGATAGCCAGGCGGATCCCTCGCAAATCGACCCGGAAGAGAACATCTATCGACTGGTGGTCCATCTGCCGGCCGCACGCCCTTCGGACGGCAGCGCCGAGTCCGGCGGTTCGTCGTCCGGCTCGGACTCGCCATCGGGAGCGGGTTCAAGCTCCTCGAGCTCGTCCGGCAGTTCGGGAGGCCAGCCATGAGCCGCTATCGTGCAATCCGCAAACCATCCGCCCGTGCCGCCCGGCACGGCGTGGTGCTGGTCGTCGTCCTGGTGGCCGTCGCCCTGCTCAGACTGGCCGCTGCCATCTTCGCGCAATTGATGTTCGCCGAGCGCGAGGCCGTCTTT
>JBBDNX010000212.1:0-5878 GCA_040877345.1 Pirellulales bacterium | reverse complement strand
CTCGAGGATGGCCGCGTGAATGGCCGCGCCCTGCGCCACGGCCGTGTGCGGCGACAGGCCCTGGAAGGGCTTCTTGCCGGTGACCTGCTCGAGCATCCGCGGCACCTTGGGCATCAACGTCGATCCGCCGACGAGCACGATGGCGTCCAACTGCTCGGGCGTGATCTTGGCCTGGTCGATCACCAACTCCGTCGTGTCGATCGTCCGCTGCAGCAGATCCGCCGTCAGATCCTCGAACTGCTCGCGGGTAATGGTGACCGAGATGCTCTTGCCTTCATGCCGGCAAACAATCGAAGCCTGCATCTGCTCGGAAAGCGCGATCTTGGCCAGGTCGCAGTCGTTGCGGAGCACCTGGGCCGTCGAGGCCGAATCGCGGGGATCGATGCCGTGCTTAGCCTTGAACTCGTCGGCGATGTAATTCAACAGCCGGTCGTTCCAATCCACGCCCCCCAGATATACGTCGCCATCGGTGGCCAGCACCTGGAAGTGCGTGGGCGTGTACTTCACGACGGTCACGTCGAACGTGCCGCCCCCCAGGTCATAGACCAGCGCCATCCGCGGGCGGTCCATCTTGTGTTCGGCCGCCCCCAGCTCGCCGCGGTGCCAGGCGTACGTGAGCGTGGCCGCCGTCGGCTCGTTGATGATGTCGATCACGTTCAGCCCCGAAATGCGTCCCGCATCCTGCGTCGCCTTCCGCCGGGCGTCGTTGAAATAATAGGGCACCGTGATCACGGCGTTGCCGATCGGCCCAATCTGCTTCTCGGCGTCTTGCCGCAGCTTCTTCAAGATCAGCGCCGACAGGAACTCAGGCGTGATCTCGTGGCCGTCGAACGTCCGCTTGTACTCGATGCTCCCCATGTGCCGCTTGACGCGCTCCACGACGTGCTCCGGGTCTTCCATGGCCGCGCGCATCCGGCTCGGACCCACGATCACGTGGCCGCTGTCGGCCAGCAGGATCAGGCTGGGCGTCTCGATTTGTTCTTCTTCGTTCGGCAGCGCCACCGGATTGCCCTCGCCGTCCAGTTGTGCGATGGCCGAAAACGTGGTGCCCAGATCGATCCCGACCGTCTGACCTTCTTTGAATTCCATCTGTGTCTATCTCGAAAGTGAAGCTGAGTTCGCGATTGTCGGACGCCGGCTGCCGCTAGTCAAGAACCGCCCGCGCCAGGCCGCGGCGAGCGCGAGCACCACACGTTGGTTCGCCGGGTGGTGACGCGAGCACTGCCTGCTGGCCCCAAACAGCTCGGCAAGCGGACCGACACGCCTTGAACTGCACAACACCCGGCCAGACAGGCGGCTGGCGAAGGAAGCCGGCGCTGCCTCTGGTCGGCAACGGGCTCACCCTCGTGTCCAGCATCCTGTTAGCCTAATCGGCGCCGCTCGGGCTCGTCAAGGATCAACCGGAATGCTCGCGCCCCGCAAGCAAATCTGGACGGCACCACCTGGCTGCCTCCGTGAACTATGCCGTATCGCGATCGACCGGACTTGCGCACTCATGAGGATCCCTACGCAAGATCGCGTCGGCTCGGAGGCACTCAACGTCGCCACCGCTGGCGTGAAGAGCTTGCAGCAGCCGTCGATCCAGCTTCGCCTTAACGGGCCTCGTTAGGCTGCTGGGATTCCAGCGTGAAGGAATTGTCCTGCGCGGCATGCCCATCCTGCGGCCGCCCCGCCCCTCGATGGGCGGGACGGCCGCACGTTGATCGGCGAAAGACACCTTAGTACAGAACGACCGGCCCGCGCCGCGGGAGGACGTAACCGCGATAGTAGCCGCGGTACACCGGTCCGTAGACAGGTCCCATGGCGGGCCCGTAGGGCCCCATGTAAACGCGCGGCGCGGGCACAACCCGCGGTGCCACCACGCGGGCCGCCGGCACTACCACGCGAGTCGCCGGCACCACCACGCGGGCAGGCATCCGCACCACCGGCCGAACCCCATAGCCATAACCGAAGCCAACGACCCTGCGGACCGGGGCCGCGGCCATGGCCGATTGACTAGCAACGACCAGCCCCACCAACACCGCCAACGTGACTGCAACCCGCTTCATCGACTTGTCTCCTTTCAAAAGAAACCCACCGGAAGAAACCAACCGGACCCACGTCATGAGGTTGTGGTTGGCCGGTGTGGACGCCGGGAAAAGCACGTTGCGCGCCGATCCGGCCCAGACCGGGGGATGGCGGGAAAAAGGCCGGATTCTGAGTGCGTCTCGCGGAAACAAGACAGGATACTGTGTTTAATTGACGACATACTCAAATCAAAATGATACATCGGCATCCCGGATTGTCGCAAATAGGCGGCGCGCTAGCCTCGGAGTCCTGCCTTTTGCCCTCTGCCCTCTGCCTTCTGCCTTCTGCCTTCTGCCTTCTGATTCACCCCTTGCTGAGCTGGCGATAAAAATAATAACAGGCCAGGCAAAAGCCGATCACCACCACCCCACGCCGAACCAGGTTGCGATCCAGCCGCCGGGCCAACAAGGCGCCGCCATAGCCTCCGGCAATCGCCGACGCCGCCATGGCCAACGCCAGCGGCCAATGCACCTTGCCCTCGGCGATAAACACCACAACCGCCACGCCGTTGATGCACGAGGCGAACAAAGTCTTCAAGGCATTCATCTGATGGATGTCGCTCATGCCCATCATGGCCAGCGCGCTGAGCATCAGGATGCCGATCCCCGCCCCAAAGTAACCGCCATAGATCGCTACCAGCAGTTGAAACAGGATCGCCGTCACCCTGCCATGGCGGCCCCAATCCACGCGCTGGCCGACTCCCGTCCATTGCCCTATCCGCGGTTGGAGCCAGAACAGCATCGCCGCCGTCAGAATCAACCACGGAACCAGTGCCTCGAACGAGCTGGTCGGCAACTGGGTCAGCAGCAATGCTCCCAACAATCCACCCAGCAAGCTCGGCCCCAACAGCAACAGCGCCAAACCTCTCGACTCGCGCAGCTCCCGCCGGTAACCGGCCATGGCCGCCAGCGAACCCGGGAACAACGCCACCGTGCTGGTGGCATTGGCCATCACGGCCGCCGGGGCCGAGCCGCCCAGAACCGCGAACAAAGGGGGAAACGTCAACAGCGTCCCGCCTCCGGCGACCGAGTTGACGCCCCCGGCGACCACCGCGGCCAGACACAGCGTGACGTAGTCGAGCAGATCGGGCATGCAGCAGGACTGTAACAAATCCAGGCCTTGAAAGTGAACCCCTGCTCATCACCCAGTTGGGCCCAAATGTAAGAAAATCGGCCGGACCCTCGACAAAAAAATGGAATCAGGCACGAGAATTGGCCCATTGACCCGGCCACATTTCGTTTCCTAGAGTGGATCTTGCCCTTGAGGTGAGAGCAGTTCCTTTCGTTTGGTCCTTTTCATTTCGGCTGGCGGCGGTTGGTTCCGCTCGACGCAACCCAACCGGGCGCGCCCTAGTATGCTTGGGGCAATCGGGCGCAAGCCCGGCGACTTCGGCCCAAGGAGGAAACCCATGGCCACGCACACCACCGGCGAGGCCGACAGCGCCACACACTCCGCCGTTCAACCGGCCGCGGGCAGCGAGTATGTGAGCGACGTCGAGCTGGAACAGCACGAGTTGGAGCTGCTGCTGGATGAAGTCCGCCGCATCGTGCATGGCGACCAGCGGTGCAAGCCGCCCCTGGCCACGCGCCTGGTCGAGCTTCTCGACGAGTTGTGCGAGCGGCTTGGTATGGTCTTCGCCTTGAAAGAGACCGGCGGTTATCTGGAGGACGTGGTTCTCACCGCTCCGCCTCTCAGCGAGCGGGCCGAGGCGCTGCGATCCGAGCACCTGCCGCTGTTTGGCGAGTTGTGCCGCCTGATCGCCCAGTGCGACGACGACTTCGAGCATCGCCGCTGGCGCCATCTCCGCACTTTCCTCGAGACCAGCTTCGACGACTTCTGCCGCCGCTTTCAGGCCCACCAGGCCGGTGAGGCCGAATTGGTGCAGCGCGCATTCACCGACGACGTCGGCGTGGGAGACTGACGACCAATGACCAACTCCACGCACTTCATCCAGGATTGCCCGACTTGCGGCCGCAAGTTGCAGGTCCGGCTGGTGTACCTGGGCAAGCAGGTGTCTTGCCGGCACTGCCATGCGCAGTTCCTGGCAATTCACCCGATGAGTCCCGCGCACCGCCTCTCCGACTCGGGACTCGACTTGCTGCGCCGGGCCGACGAACTTCTGGCCCGCGCCGATCAGATCCCAGCCGGCCGCCAACCCCTGCCTCCCTCCGTCTAGGCCCCCCGATTCGGTCCTGCCCTTGCCCCAACCGACATCTGCTTGCCAGACCGCGGCGCCCTTGGTCGGCGACCGCGTCGAGCATCATCTCCGCGTGCTCGAAATCCTGCATTACGTCCTGGCCGCGTTGACCGCCCTGGCCGCGACGCTCGGCCTGGCCCTCTTCGTCGTGGGGTATCCAATGATGCACAAGACCCCCCAGCCGGGCCAGCCGCTGCCCTTCTCGCCGTACGAAGACCCGCAAATTGTCGGGATGGCGTTGGTCATGGCCGGCATCGCCGTCGCGTCGCTTTGCCTGGTCCATGCCCTGGCCGTCGCCTACATCGGCTGCATGATCGCCCGCCGCCGGCGCCTTGGGCTGTGCAAGGCCTTCTCGATCTTTCACCTCGTGAACGTTCCGTTCGGGACCGCCCTGAGCATTTATGCCCTCATCTTGCTCGGGTGGCTGAAAAGGGAGCAGGACGCAGCTCGGCCGTTTACTTCCCGGCGTTCCGGCGAGTACGATACCTGTGGAGCCGAAAACCGCGGGACGCCCTCGATTTAGTTCGGGAGAAACACCCATGGATCGACCTCGATCGAACGCGGCCTTGAGCGGCCGCTTGCGCAGAGCCACGCGCCTCGCGGCGCTCGCCCTTGGACTACCCGTGATTTGGGGGTGCAACTCCGGCTCCTCGCGTCTCTTGCAGCCGGGAGAGAAGGCCCCGCCGCTGAAGGCCGCCGGCTGGTTGAACGGCCCAGCTCCCACTGCCGACGAGCTGGCGGGCAATCTTGTCGTGGTCGACATCTGGGCCTACTGGTGAGTTCCCTGCCGTGCCAAGGCACCGGGTCTCGTGCAGACCCACAAAAAATATTCGGGCCGGCCGGTTAAGTTTGTGGCGTTGACGGTGGAAGGTGCCGACAGGTTGTCGGAAACTCAGGGATATCTGGACGAGTTCGGCATCACTGCGCCCACCGGGTACGGCGCCCGGCAGACGCTTTCCGCCCTCGGTGTCGAATACTATCCCACCGTGCTGTTGCTGGGGGCGGACAACAAGGTGCTGTGGACCGTTGAGCAGCCCGGTGATCTCGACAGTGCCATCGAGCGGGCGTTGGCCGCCATGGGCAAATGACTGGTAAATGACCTTGGGGTCCCGCCTGGCTCGCGGACCAGACCGGGATTCCCGTGGACGCCTTTCGGATCGGCGCCGAACGCCCGGGCATCGGTTCCTCATCGTGGACGAGGCGGCAGGGTGATGGTTTTTTTGTTGCTTGTTGGCGGTCCTTGACTTTGAATGATGGCTGCGAGCGACCAAGCGGGCCGATTCGACGTGGTCCGAGGCCTGCCGGCGCGACCGGTGGGCGGTTCACATTCCGAGGGAACTTCCATGCGAACAGCGATTCTCTTGGCCGCCGCTTTTGCCCTGGCGTTCCAGTCGGCCTCGCCCTGGCCGGGCAATCCCGATCCCGCCGCGGAGCGTCCAATTGATGCGGCCGATACCGTGTTCATGGAAGACATGACCTGGATGGAGGTCCGCGATGCCCTGGCGATGAAGAAGACGACGGCCATCGTGGCCGCGGGCGGGCTTGAACAGAGCGGGCCCTACCTGGTGACCGGCAAGCATAACGTCATCCTGCGCGCCACCACGCAGAAGATAG
>JBBDNX010000211.1:0-5894 GCA_040877345.1 Pirellulales bacterium | reverse complement strand
TGTGCTGTACCACTCTGGGCTGTATCTCTCTGGGCTGGATCTCTCTGGGCTGGAGCTCTCTGGACGGCGGATCAACAGGGGTCTTCAACGGTCTTACTTTGGCCGCCAGGCCGGGCAGAGTCAACAAAAACAGGGGACCCGGAGAGGAATCAGCCAGGGGGATGGGCAGCACCTCAATTCGGGGGCCAGTTCAATCGCGATTCGCCACCGGCTCCGGTCCCCTCTCAGGGCATTGCGGGCCGGGGCTATACAGCTTAGTGTTTGGTTATCCGTTTGCATTGCGATGAACACCGGGTCGGGAGTAGGACATGCCGCGAAGAAGATTGGCGGTCCGTGCTGTTTGGGCGGTGGCAGTGGCTGCCGTCGCAACAGGACTTGCGTTTGCCGGCGAGGCGAAGCTGAGCCTGAATCCAGGGGACAAGATCGTCATCATCGGCAACACGTTCGCTGAGCGGATGCAGCAGTTCGGCCATTTCGAAACGTTGCTCCAGAGCCGATTCCCGGAACATCGCCTGGTGGTCCGCAACCTGGGCTGGTCGGCCGACGAGCTGACGCTGCGACCGCGGTCGCTCGATTTCCAGGACCACGGGCACACGCTGGCCGATCACCAGCCGGACGTGCTGTTGGCCTGCTTCGGCTTCAACGAGTCGTTCGGGGGCCGCCAAGGACTGCCGAAGTTCGAGAGCGACCTGGAGAACTTCATCAAGGAAACCACTTCAACCAGCTACAACGGCGAGGCGCCCCCGCGGCTGGTGCTGGTTTCGCCCATCGCGCACGAAAACCTGGGCCGGCCGACCCTGCCCGACGGCCAGGCCAACAACCAGAACATCGCGCTGTACAGCGAAGCGATGGGCAAGGCGGCCGCTCGCCACGAGGGCGTCGTGTTCGTCGACCTGTTCACCAGTTCGCTCAAGCTCATGCAATCGCCCGAACGCAAGCTCACGATCAACGGCATTCACCTGAACGAGCAGGGCGACCAGTTGATTGCCGGCGTCCTGGACGAGGCCCTGTTCGGCCCGCGGCCCGCCGGGACCAAGGCCGACCTGGCAAGGCTCCGTCAGGAGGTTTTAGAGAAGGACCTGCAATTCTGGTACGACTACCGGGCGGTCAATGGCTATTACATCTATGGGGGGCGCAAGGAGCCATTCGGCGTCGTCAACTTCCCGGCCGAGTTTGCCAAGCTGCGGAAGATGATCGCCAACCGCGACCAGCGGATTTGGGCGGTGGCCCAGGGGCGGGAAGTGCCCGCCGAAATCGACGACGGCAACACGGGCGAGATGGTCGACATCCCGACCAACTTCGAACGCACCATCGAGATCACGACCCCGGACGGCTCCCAGCGGCAGATGAAGCTGCCCGCCGGGTACGAAGTGAACCTGTTTGCCTCCGAAGTCGAGTTCCCCAATCTCCAGAAGCCGGTTCAGTTCACCTTCGACTCGCGGGGACGGCTCTGGGTTTGCACCATGCCCTCGTATCCGATGTACTTGCCGGGCTACCCGGTCGACGACAAGGTGCTGATCTACGAAGATACGGATGGCGACGGCCGGGCCGACAAGGAGACGGTGTTTGCCGATAAAATCTATCTGCCGACCGGCATCGAGCTGGGCGACGGCGGCGCCTATGTGGCCCAGCAGCCGAACTTGACCTTCCTCAAGGACACCGACGGCGACGACCGGGCCGACGCCCGCGAGATCGTTTTGCACGGCTTCGACTCGGCCGATTCGCACCACTCCATCAGCGCCTTCACCTGGGGGCCGGACGGAGCCTTGTATTTCCAGGAAGGCACTTTTCACCATACCCAGGTCGAGACGCCCTACGGGCCCGAGCGCGTCAAGGACGCCGCCGTGTTCCGCTACGAACCGCTGACCGGCAAGTTCGAGACGTTTGTCTCGTACGGCTTCGCCAACCCCTGGGGGCACGTCTTCGAACGCTGGGGCCAGAACCTCGTGGCCGACGCCTCCGGCGGGGCCAACTACTTCGGCACCGCCTTCTCCGGCCAGGTCGATTACCCCCACAAGCATGGCGGCATGCCGCAGTTCCTCAAGATGCAGTGGCGGCCCACGTCAGGCTGCGAGATCGTCTCCAGCCGGCATTTTCCGCCCGAGGCCCAGGGCAACTACCTGTTGAACAACTGCATCGGCTTCCAGGGCGTGCTGCAATACCGCGTGCGGGACGAGGGGTCGGGGTTCTTCGCCGAACCGGTCGAGCCGCTGTTGCAGTCGCAAGACCTCAACTTCCGCCCGGTATCGCTCTCATTCGGACCCGACGGCGCGTTGTACGTGGTCGACTGGTTCAACCCGCTCGTCGGGCACATGCAGCACTCCATCCGCGATCCGGGCCGCGACAAGACGCACGGTCGCATCTGGCGGATCAGCTATCCATCGCGGCCGCTCGTGAAGCCGCCCAGGATCGAAGGGGCTTCCATCGCCGAGTTGCTGGAGCTGTTGAAGGAATATGAGGACCGCACCCGCTACCGCGTGCGCCGCGAGCTGCGTACCCGCGACAGCCGGCAGGTGATGGACGAGCTGGACAGTTGGATCGCCGGTTTGGACAAGAACGATCCGGAGTACCAGCACCACTTGCTGGAGGCCCTGTGGGTGCATCAGCAGCACGACGTAGTGGATCAGGAACTGCTGACGCGGATGCTGCGGTCGCCCGACTACCGTGCCCGCGCGGCGGCCACGCGGGTGCTGTGCTACTGGCGCGATCGGGTGCCGGCCGCACTCGACTTGCTCCACGTGCAGGCCGGCGACGACCATCCCCGCGTGCGGCTGGAAGCCGTACGGGCTTGCAGCTTCTTCCACGACCAGCGGGCCATCGAGGTGGCGCTGGAGTCGCTGAATCACCCCCAGGACCAGTACCTGGAGTACACGCTGAAAGAGACGCTGGACACGCTCGAACGGCGAGCCAAGACCGGCGGGCCCTAAGCTGGCGGGTAAACGATGATTGAGGCAGGTCAGACACGCCGCCTTGCGGCCCTGGCAGTTGTTACGCTGGCCATCGTGGCCATCTGGACCTCGCCGTGCTGGGGGCAGGGGGCCGTTGCGCCTCTGATGCGCCTGCTGAAAAGCGGCCGTTTGCCGGCCGAGCGGTTGCCCAAGGTCGTCGAAATGGTCTGCAAGCGAGGCGAGGCCGACGACCTGCAATACATCTACGAACAGGTAATCGATCCCCAAGGCTTCTCCGGCGAGCTGCGATTAAAGGCACTGGAAGGCCTGGCCGCGGCCGCCGAGACTCGCAAGGTCCGCCCCGAAGGCCCGCCGGACGGGCTGGCCGGCTTGCTCGACGAAGATCCGGCCACGCGGCTGGCGGCGGTCCGCCTGGCAGGCGCGTGGAAGCTCGAAGCGCTGGCCCAGCGGCTGCGGGAGCTCGCCATTTCGGACGACTCGGACCAAGCGCTGGCCAACGCGGCCCTGGACGCCCTGGTTCAGATCGGCGAGCCTGTCGCCCGGCCGGTCATCGAGCCGCTGCTGGCGGCGGATCGCCCCGCGGCGCGGCGGTTTCGGGCGGTCGCTGCCTTGGCAAAACTGAACCCGGACGAAGCCGCCTCGCGGGCCGCCGAGGTCCTCGAACATTCCGGCACGGCCGACCCAGCCCCGCTGATCGCGGCCTTTCTGGGCCAGCAGGGCGGGTCCGAACGGCTGGCTGCGGCGATTGCGGCTCGACGACCGCCGGCCGACGTGGCCAAGCTCTCGTTGCGGGCCATGTATGCCCTGGGACGCGGCGACCAGGTCTTGGTCGACGTCCTGACCGAAGCGGCCGGCATTACCGCCGACCCGCAAGCCTTGACGCCCGATGAGGTCCAGGAACTGGCGGCTCAAGTGACCGCGTCCGGCGATCCGGCCCGAGGCGAAGACATCTTTCGCCGCAACGAGTTGAATTGCATCAAGTGCCACGCCGTTAGCGGCGCCGGCGGCGACGTGGGGCCCGATCTGAGTGCCGTCGGCGCAACCTCGCCGGTCGATTACGTGATCAACTCGTTGTTGTTTCCCGACCTGGCGATCAAAGAGGCCTTCGTCACCCGCATCGTGACGACCGTCGAGGGAAACATCTTCCAGGGGATCGTGCTGGACCGCGACGAGACTCGCCTGGTACTCAAGGACGCCACGGGGCAGTCGGTGACCGTCCCCGTCGCCGACGTCGACGAGGAGCAGGAAGGCTCGTCGCTGATGCCCAAGGGAATCACCAACTTTCTTACTCAGCAGGAATTCCTGGATTTGGCGCGGTTTGTTTCCGAGCTCGGCAAACCAGGCCCGTACGGCATTCGTTCGGTCCCCACAATCCAGCGCTGGCGGCTCCTGTCCGAGGTCCCCTCAGCGCTCGCCCAGTCGTCCGGGGACGACGCAACTCCGCCGAGTGAGTTGCCGCGGCACCCATCCGTATGGCTGCCGGTCTACGCCAAAGTTGCCGGCATGCTGCCGTTGGACCAACTGGCGACCCCAGAGCGCGAGATCCTTTGGCTCCGGGCCGACGTCGACGTGACGTCGCCCGGCGCCGTTCAGCTCAATCTGTCGTCGACGGCGGGCATCCGAGCCTGGATCGACGGGCGGCCCTTGAACTCCGGTTCGACCTGCGGCGATCTCTCCCGCGGCGTGCACGAGGTGCTCCTGCGGGTGGACACGCGACGGGCCGAATCAGCCGAGCTGCGCGTCGTCGTCGAGAAGGCTCCCGCCTCTACCGTCGAGTACACCGTCGTCGGTGGTCCCTAGCCACGAAACGAAAGGACACCAGCCATGTTGGACCAGAACGCTTTCGAAAGGGCCGAGACTGAGGCCGAACGGCTCGAGGAACTGGCCGGCGAATGGATTGAGATTGTGCCCGTGCAGGACAACGATGGCCGCGTGAGGGTCCGCGTGTTCACGCGGGCCCAATTCGAAGTAGGCGCCAGCGATATGGGCCGGCAGATCGTCCGCGAGCTGCGCCGAACGCTGGAAGCCTTTGAGGCCCAGGTCAACCAGCCCCGCCTGGCTTGAGGCACGTAGAACCCAATACCATCCCGTTTCGTGTTCAAGTGCCCATTGCGGCGGAGCAGGCATCGAGGACGGCAATCCAGTTGGAACAGTTCGATCCGTACCGCAGGTGGCTCGGCATCCCAGAGGGGAGCCGGCCACCCACGCATTACCAGTTGCTGGGCATCTCGCCCGACGAGCAGGACCGCGACGTCATCGACGGGGCCGTGATTCGGCAGAGCGCCTACGTGCGGAACTTCCAGGCAGGCAAGTATGCCGAACAAGCGGCCCGCATCTTGAACGAGATCGCCGCGGCCAAGGCCTGCCTGCAGGATCCAGCCAAGCGGGCCCGCTACGATGCTGAACTGAAGCGAAAGCTCGACGCAGCTTCTCCCGCAATGCAGACCGCATTGCCAGGCGCGCACCCGGCTCGATCCACGGCTCCACCAGTCCAGGCCCCGCCCCTGGTCGACCTGGCTCGCCTCGCGCCCGCCGCGGCCAAGGGGCCGCTCCCGCCGTCGCGCCCCATCAGCCGCTTGCCACGACGGCGGCCGCGGACGTTGCGGCGTCCACGGCGCCATGGGCCGCACGCGTGGCAGATTGCCGCGGCTGTCGGCGGCGTGTTGGTGTTCTTGGCCCTGGTCGTTCTGGCGATTCGGGGCGGCGATTCGCAGCGGCCGGGTGGAAACGGCACGGCTGTTCCGAACCATGAAAGGAGATAACTTATGCGGCAATCCGCTATTTCGCCGTTCTTGTTGCTTGGCTTGCTCGCCTCATGCCCGAAATGGCGGCCCGAATGGCGGCCGTCGAGAGCTCCGTGCCCATCGCCTCCGGCGAACAGCGCTTCGAGGCGACTGTAACGGTGCAGTACGCGATCGAATAGAAGCCCGTGCGGCGTCAAAAAACGTCGGCCACCAGAATAAGGCACGCGGGTTGCACACGTCC
>JBBDNX010000210.1:0-5899 GCA_040877345.1 Pirellulales bacterium | reverse complement strand
AATTGGGAAACAACTCAAACTCAGGAATCAGGAATCAGGGGTCAGGAGTCGGCCACAGACGACATCCCGGTCCGCCGGCACGTCGTCTCGCCTCATCGCCCCCTCGTCCCTCCGTCCGTCCCAAGTGCCAAGACCAAAGCACCAAGACCATCCTCATTTCAGTTCTGAGTTCTTCGGATTAATTCACCTAAAAATGCCGAACAACTCAATTCAGGCTGGAGGCCAGAGGCCGCAGGCTCGAGACCCAAGAACAAAGCAGCAAGCGCCAAGCACCAAGACTAGCTTCTGTCAGTTTTGACCCTTGAGTTCTGACCCTTAAATCACCAAAAATTGGGAAACAACTCAAAACCAGGAATGAAATCAGGAGTCAGGGGTCAGACGGATGCCACGCCGGCCCCGCAGAGCCAGGCAGAATCGATGAGGCGATGGGGTGAGGCGACAGAAGAACAAAGAACAAGGTCCCAAGCACCAAGGCCCAAGCACCAAGGCCCAAGCACCAAGGCCCAAGCACCAAGCACCAAGATCCAAGCACCAAGTACCAACCTCAGTACCAAGACCAACTTCCGAAGATCGTCTGGAACCCAAAGCTTCGAGCTTAGGTCCTCAGCTCCGACATCGGATCGAGGTGCGCGTGAAGGCCGTCGCCCACCTGGTTCACGCTGACGGTGTGCCAGAAAAGACGCTCCAGCTCGGCCGCCGGCAAGTGCATGCGATACACCAGGGCCCAAGCGACCGCCGACACCCCCTCCCAGCAACCAGGTTGGGTCAAGGCGGCCTCCGTCCGGGCCAACAGCCGATCGAGGTATGCCATCCGCCGATGACTTCGACCCGGCAGACGCGACATCAACGCCCGCGCTTCGCCGAACATCCGCGCGCGATCCACCTCGGCTGCAATCGCGCCGGCCACCTGGGGCGGCTGCCTGTACTGAGCTTGACCGGCCTGTGCCGGCGGGCGCGGCGACGGTTGAATGTCGAGCGAGCGAATCTCGGCCAGCAGCCCCGCGAGCCCGATCATGATGTCGGCTTCGAACTGGACGTGACCGGGCTTGCAGACGTCGGGCGACCGCCGCCGCCACCCGTCGCCCGGCCGCGTGCGATTGAACATCAGCGAAACCGGGTCGGCCGGCCGGCCGAGGATCAAGGCCATGCAGGCATGGCCCGCCTCATGAAATGCTTGGGCGAGTTTGACGCGACAGGTATAGCCCATGGAAACTGCTCGCCGGAGATAGTCCGGGTCCATTGAAACCCTAGCTCACCTGGCCGGCTGGGAGGGGCCCTCCGGGCGGTCTGGGCGTCGGATCCCCAAGGCGCTCCATCAGTTGGAATCACGGCACTGATTAATCTGCTGGGGCAGGTCGTAACGCCGCTGCCCCGTCGCCAAGGGGGTGCCCAAGCGAGCGACGCTTCCAAGAGTGGGCCGATAACCCTGGTCCGACACCCGTTGCACCGGCAAACCCGGCGCGAACCGTCCGTGACTTCTCCACGTTATCCGTTGGCAACACGGCTTGCGGAGATTAAGTGCAAACATTTCTTCACGCGCCAATCCGACCGGCGAACTTGCCGCGCGACTGCCCCACCCGGCTGGGCCACTTCGGCGCCAGCGGATATAGTGAAGGGCGGCCCACAGCTTGTCGGCGAGCTTGCGCCAGCCCTCCACCATCCCGCCCTGTTTGCCAGCCAAGAATGGACGAGCCTTTGAGCATTCGCGCGTGGAGATTGCTGTTGGCCGCCTCGCTGTCGGCAGCGGCGGGCCTGTTCGCCGCAGATAGCCGGGCATCCGCCGGCGACGAAGGCCGGCAGAGCAACGACATCCAGGCCCATGGTCCGGGCGAGGAGTTCTTCGAACGGCGCGTGCGGCCGGTGCTGGCCGAGCATTGTTTCGCCTGCCATGGTGAAAAAAAGCAGGAGTCGGGTCTGCGGCTCGACCAACCGCAAGCGGCACTCCAAGGAGGCGAGAATGGGCCCGTGATCGCGGCGGGCGATCCCGAGGCCAGCCGGCTCGTGCAAGCCATCCGCTATCTCGACGAGACATTGCAGATGCCTCCCGACGGCCGGCTGAGCGACGAGGCGATCCGCGATCTCGAGCAGTGGATCCGCCAAGGGGCCGCGTGGCCGCAAGAGGCCGGTGATCCGGCCGAGCCTGAGAGTGACGCCTGGCGATCGCACTGGGCCTTCCAGCCGGTCGGCGATCCGGCGCCGCCGGCGGTGAACGACACAGCCTGGCCGCGAACGCCGATCGACCAGTTTATCCTGGCCCGCTTGGAGGCGGCCGGTCTGGCCCCCTCGCCTGCCGCCGACCGCCGGACTCTATTGCGGCGGCTGACATTCGATCTGACCGGTTTGGCGCCCACGCCGCGGGAGATCGACGAGTTCGTGAACGATCCGTCCGACCAGGCGCTGTCGCGCGCCATCGACCGCCTGCTCGCGTCGCCGGCCTACGGCCAGCGCTGGGGCCGGCATTGGCTCGACGTGGCCCGCTACGCCGACAACAAGGGGTATAAGTTCTTCGGCTCCGACGAATTTCATGGCTACACGTTCCGGGACTGGGTGATCCAGGCCTTCAACGACGATTTGCCGTACGACGAGTTCATCCTCCAGCAGTTGGCGGCCGATCGCCTGCTGGCCGAACGCGGCATTGCCGACGACACGCGCTCGCTGGCGGCGATGGGCTATCTGACCGTGGGCCGCCGATTCCTGGAAGACCTGCACGACATCATCGACGATCGCATCGACGTGGTGACGCGGGGCATCTTGGGTTTGACCGTGACCTGCGCCCGCTGCCATGACCACAAGTACGATCCGATCCCGACTGCCGACTACTACTCGCTGTACGGCGTGTTTGCCGGCTCGATGGAAAAGACACGCACGCTGTATTCGGCCGCCAGCCAGACCGAGGCCGAGCGCGAGCACGAATGCCAGCTTGCTGCCCGCGAAGCGGAGTTGGACCAGCACTTCGAGAAGCGGCACGCCGAGCTGTTGGCCGCCTTCCGCTCGCAAGTGGCCCAGTACCTGCTCGAGGGGCACAAGGCCCAAAGCCTGCCGCCGACCGATCGCTTCATGTTCGTCGAGGAGCCGGACAAGCTCAGCCAGTTGGTGATCGGCAACTGGCGGGCCTTCCTCGACCGCACCGAGCGGGGGCACGATCCGGTATTCGCCGCCTGGCACGCGTTTGCCGACTTGCCGCCATCCGACTTCGCCGCCAAGGCGCCGGCCATCGCGGAAGCCATCCGTGCCAACGCCGATCCCGATCGGCCGATCAATGCCCGGGTTGCCGAATTATTCGAGGGCGCCGCTCCGGCGAGCCAGGAAGAAGTGGCTGAACGCTACGGCCGGTTGCTGGCCGACGTCGAGCGGCAATGGAAGGAGACGCTGAGCCAGGCCGCCGCTGCCGGCGGCCAGCCGCCTGTGCGGTTCGAGGACGAAGCGCTCGAACCACTGCGGCGCGTCTTGTATGGTCCGCTCTCGCCGGTCGATGTGCCGATCACCGACGTGGAGTTTTTGGTGGGGCGGCCCGGCCAGGCCCAAATCAACGAGCTGCGCAAAAAGATCGCCGACTTTGTGACTTCGTCGTCATTGCGGCCGCCGCGGGCGATGATCCTGGAAGAAACTCCGGCCCTGTGTCTCTATCCGCCACGCATCTTCCAGCGCGGCAAGCCGAGCAATCTTGGTCCGGAAGTGCCACGGCAATTCCTTGCCGTGCTGTCGGGCGAGGGGCGAAAGCCGTTCAGCCAAGGCAGTGGCCGGCTGGAGTTGGCTCGCGCGATTGTCGACCGCCGCAACCCGCTGACGGCACGGGTGATGGTGAACCGCGTTTGGCTGGCGCATTTCGGCTCGGCGCTGGTGCCGACGCCCAGCGATTTCGGCCTGCGCAGCGAGCCGCCAAGCCATCCCGAGTTGCTCGACTGGCTGGCCACTCGTTTCATGGAGCAGGGCTGGTCGCTCAAACAATTGCACCGCACGATCCTGCTCTCCAGCGTCTACCGGCAGGGCAGCGACGATCGCGCCGAAGCCAGCCGCATCGATCCCGGCAACCGGCTGCTGTGGAGGATGAATCGCCGCCGCCTGGATTTCGAATCACTCCGCGACGCGCTCTTGGCCGTAGCCGGGCAGCTCGATGCCAGCGCCGGCGGCCTGCCCGTCGACATCGTCAATCCGCCCTACAGCAAGCGGCGGACCGTCTACGGCTACGTCGATCGCACAAACTTGCCCGGGATCTTCCGGACCTTCGACTTCGCCATCCCCGACACCCACAGCCCGCAGCGGTACACGACGACTGTCCCGCAGCAGGCGCTATTCCTGATGAACAACCCGTTCGTGATCGAGCAGGCCCGGCACCTGGCCGCCAGGCCCGAAATCGCGGGCGAGGCCGACCCGCGGCGGCGGATCGAACGGCTGTATGCAATTTGCTTCGGCCGGCCGCCCGATCCGGACGAGATCGAGCTGGGCCTGAGATACATCGACTCGGGCAGCGAGAGAAGGGCTGACCCGTCGCTGGCTGCCGCCTGGCAGTACGGGTATGGCGAGATTGACGCGGCCACGGGTCTCGTCAAGCAGTTTCGTCCCTTGCCGCACTGGACGGGGGCTCGCTGGCAGGGCGGTCCCGCCTTACCCGATCCACAACTCGGCTGGCTCATGTTGGAGGCCACGGGCGGGCATCCCGGCCAGGGAGCCGGCTTTGCCGTGATCCGCCGCTGGAAGGCCGACCGCGGTGGCATAGTATCCATCTCGGGTAGCCTGACGCATGGCGAGTCGGCTGGCGATGGCATCGACGCCCGGATCGTTGGCCGTGCCGGGCAACTGGCCCACTGGACGATCCATAACAACCGGGCAGCGACCGAACTGGCGCGGCTCGAAGTGCAGCCGGGCGATGCGATTGACTTCATCGTCACTTCGCGCGAGAACGTGACTTGCGATCAATTCACCTGGTCGCCGACGATTCGGCTGGCCGCGGCGTCGCCGGCGGCGGCGCAAGAACAGGCCGCCACCGATTGGGATGCGGCCCGTGACTTCAGCGGCCTGGAGCTCACGCCGTGGGAAAGATACTGCCATGCCCTGTTGTTGATGAACGAATTCGTGATGCTCGACTGACGAGCAGGAAAAGTCCATGAACCCGCATCCTGTACAGCCACACGCCCTCTGCCGCCGCGAGTTGCTCCAGCGCACCGGCATGGGGCTGGGGGCCTTGGCGCTGGGACAATTGCTCGGCGATTCGGGCTGGCTGGCATCCTCCGCCCAGGCCGCCAACCCCGCGCAGCCCTTGGCTCCCAGGGCACCGCACTTTCCCGCCCAGGCCAAGCACGTCATTCATTTCTTTCTCAACGGCGGACCTTCGCACGTCGACACGTTCGACCCCAAGCCGGCCCTGGCCCAGTACGCCGGCCGCAACATTCCGACCGGCAACCTGGCCACCGAGCGCCCGACCGGGGCGGCCTATCCTTCGCCGTTCAAGTTCAAGAAGCATGGCCAGAGCGGCATCGAGGTCAGCGAGATTTTTCCGCACGTTGCCGCGTTCGTCGACGAGATCGCGGTGATCCGTTCCGCCTATGCCGATCTGCCCAACCACGAGCCCTCGTTGATGTTGATGAACTGCGGTGAGGCGCGGTTGATCCGGCCCAGCATGGGGTCGTGGATCACCTATGGCCTGGGGACCGAGAACCAGAATCTACCCGCCTTCGTCGTGATGTGTCCCGGCGGCTATCCGATCCAGGCCTCGCAGAACTGGCAGGCCGGTTTCCTGCCCGGCATCTACCAGGGCACTTACATCGACTCGCAGCACACCGACCTGGAGAAGCTGGTCGAAAACATCCGCCACAACTACGCCTCGCCCGCGGAGCAGCGGCGGCAGCTCGACCTGGTGGCCCGGCTCAACCGGCGGCACGTTGAGGCGCGGCAGCAGGAT
>JBBDNX010000209.1:0-5905 GCA_040877345.1 Pirellulales bacterium | reverse complement strand
CCCATGGATGAGTGGAAACGGCCCATCCAGCTCGCGGCGCGGTGGATCGTGCGAAAACGGCTGCCGGCCGAACCACCGCGCCCCGAGGCTGGTTTATTTCCGGCCGGCTTCAGTGCCGAGCACCTGGGCCCGAACGACTATTATTATTGGGACGATTTCTGGGGAGTGGCAGGGCTGCGGGCCGCCGACGACATGTTGGATATGCTGGGCGATCGGCGCGGCGGCGGCCGATGCCGGCGCGAGGCCGACGATTTCTTGCAGGCGATCGACCGCAGCCTGTCGGCGACGGCCCCGGGCCGCGACGGCCCGGGCGTGCCCGCTTCGCCCTATCGGCGGATGGATGCCGGCGCGATCGGCTCGCTGGCCGCCGGCTACCCGCTGGGGCTATGGGAAGCCACGGATCCGCGGCTGCTGGCCACCGTCGAGTTTCTGATGGAACACTGTTTCTTCGAAGGCGGCTTCTTTCAAGACATGATCCATTCAGGCATCAACGCCTATCTGACGCTGCACGTGGCCCAGGTCTTGCTCCGCGCCGGTGACCCGCGGGGACTGGACCTGCTGCGGACCGTGGCCGAGCTGGCCAGCCCCACCGGCCAATGGCCCGAGGCAATTCATCCCCGCACGCGCGGCGGCTGCATGGGCGACGGCCACCATGCCTGGGCTTCCGCCGAGTGGCTGCTGGCCATGCGCAGCCTGTTCGTCCGGGAAGAAGCGGACCGCCTGGTGCTGGCCGGAGGCATCGCTCCCGAGTGGCTCGATCAAAACGAAAGCCTGTTCTGCGGCCCCACCCCGACGCGGTTCGGTCCGGTGTCGGTCACGATCGAGCCCGGCGGCGAATCGGTGCGGATCGAATGGTCCGGCCAGTGGCGAGCGTCCGTGCCGCAAATCGAGGTCCGCGTGCCGGGCTTTGCCGCCGTCACGCCGCCGCACGGCCAGACCAGCCTCGTGCTCCAGCGAGCCGCCGCGCCATGATCTACCGTTGGGAACGCCGCTGGCGGGCGATCAGGCGCTGGGTCAGCCGCAATGAATGGCTGGTCCGCCTGCTGCGCCTGCCGAAATCGGCCAGCACCGCGGCCCAGCCCGGTCTGGTGATGCTACAAATCGACGGCTTGGCCCGTTCGCAGTTCGAGAAGGCACTGGCGCACGGCCGCCTGCCGTTCCTCGCCCGGCTGATCGGCCGCGAGCGTTACCGGAATTACACCATGTACCCCGGGCTGCCCACGAGCACGCCCGCCGTGCAGGGAGAGCTGTTCTACGGCGTGCGGTATGCCGTGCCTGCCTTCGCTTTTCGCGACCATCGGACCGGCCAGGTGGTGCGGATGTTCGATTCGCACACCGCCGGCGACGTGCAATCTCGCCTGGAAAACGAGGGGCCCGGGCTGCTCGAAGGGGGCAGCGCCTACTGCAACATCTACTCGGGCGGTGCCGCCGAACCCCACTTCTGCGCGGCCACGATGGGCTGGGGACCCGCGCCCAGCAAGGAGCGCTGGAGCCACCTGGCCCTGGCCCTCGTTTGGCACGCCTGGAGCATCGTGCGGATTGCGACCCTCACGGCGGTGGAGCTCGTGCTGGCCGTCGGCGACTGTGCGCGCGGTGTCATCGCACGCCGCGATCTCTGGGCCGAGCTGAAATTCATTCCCAGCCGCATCATTGTCAGCGTGGCTCTCCGCGAACTGGCCACGATCAGCGCCTCGCTCGATGCCACCCGCGGTCTGCCGGTGATCCACGTGAACTTCCTCGGCTACGACGAACAGGCGCATCGCCGCGGGCCGGCATCGCTCTTTGCCCATTGGACGCTCAAGGGCATCGACGAGGCCATCCAGCGGATTTGGACCGCCGCCCGCCGCTCACCTCGCCGCGATTACGACGTCTGGATCTATTCCGATCACGGACAGCAACGGACCATCCCTTACGAAGTCGCCAATGGCCGCACCATTCACGCGGCGGTGGCCGACGTCTTCGGCCGGCACGTCCGCGGCTACGGGGCGGCCAGCCCTCACCGCCACGGCGGTACGCAGTTCGAACGCGCACGCTGGCTGGGCCGCGGGCTCGACAAGCTGCTGGGGGGCATGGCCGTCGAACACGATCCGGGCAAAAAGTCCGTCCCCGGCGATTCCGCCGAGCAGGGCCCAAATCATCAACCCGTCGAAGTCGTGGCCTATGGGCCGGTCGGCTATGTCTATCCCCATCGCCAGCTCACCAGCGAAGAGTGCGAACGCCTGGCACGGACCCTGGTGAGCCAATCCAAAGTGCCCATGGTCCTATCGGCCGGCGAAACCGGCCGGGCGCAAGCCTGGACGGCGCGGCGATCCTACCAACTCCCCGAGGACGCCGAGGAGTTGCTCGGCCCCGATCACCCTTATCTGCCGGACGTGGCCCAAGACCTCGTCGCGCTCTGTCACCATCCCGACGCCGGACCGCTCGTGCTATGCGGCTGGTGCCGCGAGGGGCGGCTGGTCAGCTTCGCCCGCGAGAACGGCGCCCACGCCGGGCCCGGCCTCGACGAAACCTCCGCCTTCGTGCTCGTGCCCCCCGACGTTCCGCTTCCCAGCGCGCGCGACTTCATTCGGCCGGCCGATCTGCGGCGGGCGGCCCTGGCGCACCTGGGCCGTTCGGACGCCGCTGACGTCGAGCCCGCGCCCGAAATAGCGGAGATAGCCGGGCATCCGCTTGCCACGCCGCAATCCCGCCGCACGCTCAGGATACTCACGTACAACGCGCATAGTTGCCTGGGGATGGACGGCAGCCTGTCCCCCTCGCGGATCGCCCGCGTGATTGCCCAAACCGACGCCGACGTGGTGGCCTTGCAGGAGCTCGACGTCCGCCGCTTGCGGAGCAACAGCGACGACCAGGCCCATGCAATCGCCCGGCAACTGGAGATGCAATTCCATTTCCATCCCGCGCTGCGGCTGGAGGAGGAGCAGTATGGCGATGCCGTGCTCAGCCGCCATCCGATGCGGCTGGTCCGCGCCGGCGCCCTGCCCGGCTTGCCGGCACGCCCCTACCTCGAGCCGCGCGGCGCCCTCTGGGTGACCGTTGCCTTGGACGGCCGAGAGATCCAATTGGTCAACACGCACCTGGGCTTGCTGCGCGAAGAACGCGCCCGCCAGGTCGAGGCCCTGTTGGGCGACGAGTGGCTCGGTCATCCGGAGTGCAAAGAACCGCTCATCTTCTGCGGCGACCTGAATGCCTTGCCCGGTTCGCGCGTGCACCGGCGGCTCTGCGATCGGCTCCGCGATGCGCAGGTCGACTTGCAGAATCACCGTCCGCAGCGGACCTTTTTCGGCCGCTATCCGCTGGGGCGCATCGACTACATCTTTGTGGCCGGCGATCTGGAGGTCGTCTCCGTCGAAGTCGTCCGCACCCACCTGGCCCGCGTCGCCTCCGACCATCTCCCCCTGCTCGTCGAAGTCCGACTCTAGCCTCTGGTGCCGTCGCCGGGTGCCTGGCGGCAAAGCGATAGCGTGCCCCAGTTCTGCGTGATCCTGGTCCCGCGCTTCACGTTCACGGATTTACCGGCCGGAACATTGAACCCGCCTTCGCCCTGGTGCAGAATAACGGTCGTATCGGTCCACATTGCGGCCCCGCGCCCTTCTGGAGGATCTCGTCCATGCAATACGGCAGCACACAGTCCAACCCCGACCGGCGGCGGTTCTTGGAAACCGTGGGCGTCACGGCGGCCGGTCTGATCACGGCCGGATATACCGCCACCGCCAAGGGCTATCCGCTCAACGAAACGGTCAACATCGGCTGCATCGGCACCGGCGGCCGCTGCCAGCGGCTGATGCAGTCCCTGGCCCAGATACCCGGCGTGAAGATCACGGCCGTCTGCGACATCTGGGACGCGCACCTGGGGGCCGGCGCCAAGCTGGCCGATCCCCAGGCTTTCTCGACCAAGGACTATCACGAGCTGCTGGCCCGTGGCGACGTCGATGCCGTGCTGATCGGTTCGCCCGACCACTGGCACGTGCCGATGACGGTCGACGCCTGCGCGGCCGGCAAAGACGTGTACGTGGAAAAGCCGCTCACGCACGACGTGTCGGAGGGACCCGCCGTCATCGAGGCGCAGAACGTTCACCAGCGGATCGTGCAGGTGGGCACGCAGCAGCGCAGCATGCCGCACTTCCAGCAGGCCTACGACATCGTCCGCAGCGGCCAACTGGGCAAGATCCACAAGGTCCATCTCACCTGGAACCGCAACGCGCCCCGCCATCAACGCGAAAAGCTCGGCATCGAGCCGGATTCTGTCGATTGGAAGCGATTCTTGGGCAGCGCCCCCAACCAGCCGTTCGACGAGTACCGCTTTCGAAACTGGCGCTGGTTCTGGGATTTCGGCGGCGGCATCCTCACCGACCTGATGGTCCACTTCATCGACGTGGCCAACTGGTATCTCGACCTCGACTATCCCAAAACCGCCGTGACGATCGGCGACCACTTCATGACCGAAGGACTTTGGGAGACTCCAGACACCATCCAGACGCTGCTGCGCTATCCCGACCAGCAAGTGCAGGTCTACTTCGAAGGAACGTTCGTCAACGCCCGCAATGCCGCCATGCTCGAGTTCATGGGAACCGAGGCCACGTTGTATCTCGACCGTGGCCGCTACGAGGTCCACCCGGAGCGCCGCTCACCGATCAAGGCCAGCGAGCTGGTGCTCGGCAGCGGCCCGCGCGGCGCCGACTTCTACGACAATCCCGACGGCGAGACTTTGCACCTGGCCAACTGGATCGAGTGCGTCCGCAGCCGATCGAAGCCCAACTGTCCCGCCGAGGCCGGCGTCGCCGCCGTCAAAGGCGCCCACTTAGGCAACCACGCCTACCGCACCACCGGCGCCGCCCAATGGCCCATCGCCTAGAAGAGGGTCTTGGCACTTTGGTCTTTGTTCTTTGGACTTTGGTCTTTGTAGTTTGGTCTTTGGACTTAGTTAAGTACGTACCAAGCACCAAGCACCAAGCACCAAGCACCAAGCACCAAGCACTAAGCACTAAGCACTAAGTCTCAGAACAGCCCCAACACCGGCTTGCCGCTGGTCACCGCGTGCGGCCGGGCGAGCTGATCGGGCACGAACGTCTCGCTCGGCACGCCGAACGCGTGCAGAATCGTGGCCGCGAAATCGTCCGGACTCACCGGCGAGTCCTTCACGAAGGCGCCGACTTGGTCGCTCGCCCCGTAGGCCTGGCCGCCGCGAACGCCGCCGCCCGCCAGCAACTGCGTGTAGCACGGCGCCCAGTGGTCGCGGCCCGCGGTGGCGTTGATCTGGGGCGTCCGGCCGAACTCGCCGGCCACGGCCACCAGCGTCTCGTCGAGCAGGCCCCGCTGGCCAAGGTCCTCGAGCAGCGCCGAAAAAGCCCGATCGAACGAGGGGCAGCAATAATCGTGCTTCAGCATGTCGAGGCCGGTCCGCGCCCCTCCGACGCCGCACACGTCGGTCGCCACGCCATGATTGTCCCACAGGTTGAACTGGCACCCCTTGTCGTCGAAGAACGTCCAGAACACGTTCACCACGCGCACCCCCGCCTCCACCAGCCGACGCGCCATGAGGAAGCTCTGCCCATACTCGTTGCGGCCATAGCGGTCGCGGGCCGCGGCGGGCTCCTGCTCCAGGTCGAAGGCTTGCCGCGTGGCGCCGGAGCCGAGCATGGCAAAGGCCTTTTCGTAACAGTCCTCCAGACGCGGCCCTTGGGGGGGCGAAGCGGCCGGCTCCGATTGATTGGTCAGCACCAGCAGGTTGCGCCGGCCCGCAAGGCGGTCCTGGTCGATTCCCTCCGGCAGGCTCAGCGAGTCGAGCCGGACGGGCAGGTCCGAAAGCGAGGCCTTCGCCTCTTTGTTGAGCACGATCGGGTCGAAGGCGGCGCCCAAAAACCCCGCTGACTGCCCCTTGTAGGGCGGGCTGTACGTGGTAAAC
>JBBDNX010000208.1:0-1155 GCA_040877345.1 Pirellulales bacterium | reverse complement strand
GCGCGTTCGGCGGGCGACTTCTCGCCCAACACCGCACGGACCAGTTGATCGTCGACCCCGCTGCCAAGGTCGCTGCCGGTGACGCCGCCGGCGCGGCGGCCGGTCATCTCCAGCAGCATTCCCAGCGAGTCGGCCAGCTTGACCGTTTCCAGGTCGGCATAGATCGGCGCCTCGGAAAAAAGCTGCTGCTTGAGCGAGTCCAGGCCCGCCTCGCCATACTCCCGCAGCCGCTCAGGGTTCGGTTTTTCCGTCTCCTCCACCAGCCGCACAATCGTGCGGGCGACGTGGAACAGCTCGCTATTGAAGGCCGTGCCCCGCTCCAGCAGGTAATGTGCGTTGTAGATCTCGTCCCAGACTTCGAGCGATTGGGCGATCTGGTCCCAGGCGTCGCCGTGCGCCCCGCGCAGCTTGCTGTCGTCGTTGACCGCCTTGCGCAGATTCTGCTCGTTCTCACGCTTCTTGTTGATGATCGCCGGGTCCTGCAGGCCGGCCAGCCCGCCCAGGCGTGCCTTGCGGCTATTCTGGTAGCCGAACAGCTCATCCTGGGCCCGCCGCGCGTTCTCGCGGCTGCGCTCGCTGTAGGTCCGCAGCAGCACCTCGCGGCGGCGGATCACGTTGAGCGTGAGCGGCAGCACGCGGTCGCGGATGAATTCCAGGTGCTCCACCGTGTTCAGCCGGTTCGTGCGGCCGGGATGCCCCGACACGAACACGAGCTCGCCGTCGCCGGCGCCCGCGTCGCTCCAATTCAGATAGTGCTCGACCTTGGCCGGCTTGCCGTCCTCGTAGGCGCGGAAGAAGCAGACGTCCAGGTCGTAGCGCGGATACTCGAAGTTGTCCGGATCGCCGCCGAAGAAGGCGATGTCTTTTTCCGGGGCGAACACCAGGCGGATGTCGGTGTACTTCTTGAACCGATACAGGTGGTACATGCCCCCCTGGTACAGCGTGACCACGTCGCTGCGCAGGCCGGTCGCATCGAACGATTCTTTCTCGATGGTGATCATGGCCGCCCGCCGCGCGGCGCCCGCCGCGGCCGGGTCGAGGTCCGTCGCCACGGCCTTGTTCACCCGGTCGGTCACGTCCTCGATGCCCATCAGCACGTTGACCTCCAGGTCGACGCACTTTTCCTCCTCTTCGGGCGTGCGGGCGTAGAAGCCC
>JBBDNX010000207.1:0-5941 GCA_040877345.1 Pirellulales bacterium | reverse complement strand
ACCCACGACAACGACGTTGGCAACGTCGTGCTCTACCAACTGAGCTACACCCGCGTGTACGGAGCATCCCCCAGAGTGCAAGCCGCCCCGCGAGGCGCTCGAACCCACGGAAAACATGGAGTCCAAGGATTTTGGATTATAGATTCGCCACAACGCCTTGCAAGGGCAATCGATGCCCCCCGCCGCCGCGAAAACTCGCCGGGCCAAATGCACTTGACCGTTGCTACGCCCATTTCACCAGCTATAGTAAGGACTTGTGACGCACTTCGCCAGCCCCTCGCCCATGTGTGTCGCGTGGCCCGTTGCGGGGGGCCGGCCACTGGACCGATCGCCGCGGAAAGGCAAGCCACGGCACACGGAGTGTGCCTGCCACTTGAGAATCGGAGCCCTCGCCACGATGCATGCCAAACTGATTGTTGTCGGCGGAAAAGCCAACGCGGCCGAAATCAAGCTCAAGCTGCCGGCCCTGGTCGGCCGTGGCCGCGACGCCGACCTGACCGTTGCCCATTCCACCGTCAGCCGCCGCCATTGCATGATCGAGGAACTGGAGGGGGCCCTGGTCGTGCGGGACATCGGCTCGCTCAACGGAACCGTGCTCGAAGGCGCCCGCGTCCAGCAAGCGGTCGTCCGGCCGGGACAGATGCTGACCATCGGTCCTTTGACGTTCCGGGTCGAGTACAAGCACAAGGGGAGCTTTCCGACGCTCGGAGACAAGCCCGCCGGCGAGGCCGCCGCGCAGCTTGCCGACACGCCGGCCGATGTGATGCCGACCGCCGCGCAAATGCCGGTGCAGACCGCCCCTCACGACCCCCTCTCGCTCGATGAGGATAGTAAAGCTGCGCAAGCTGGCGAACAGCCGGCCGGCGCGGCCGCCAGCGCCGCTGCGGACGATCCGCTCGATCTGGACGATCCGCTCGATCTGGACGATCCGCTGAACCTGGACGAGGCTTGGGACATCGCATCGACCCCAAATGCCGAGCAATCCGATGCCGAGCAATCCGATTTCGACCTGGCTGTCGACGAGCGCGAGGCAGCGCCGACCGAGGCAGCGCCGGCCAACGATCGGCCCAGGGCGCCCAAACCCGCCGAGGCAAAAGCCGCGTCCGCCCCCCCGGATGATCCCTTGGATCTCGACGACCAGGTGCTGGAGTTCATGACCGACGACGAACCGGCTCCGGCCAGGCCGGCGGCCAATAAGGCGAAAGGAGCGGCGGCGGCGAAGGGCGAGAGCAAGGCGACGGCCAAGCCGAGCAAATCATCGGCCAGCGACGACGACGACTTTTTCGAGTCCCTGGGGCTGAACTAGCATCTTGGCGGACAGCATCTTGGCGGACAGCATCTTGGCGGACATGGACGGCAAGCTTCGCACCCGACTCCGGCTGACCCGAATAGGGATGTTCGCCGCGCTGGCGTGGGCGGCATGCGTGCAACCGGCCTGGACGAGCGAACCGGAGGCGGACAAGCCGCCCCGCAAGCGCGAGAACCGGCTGGCCCGCGAGACCAGCCCCTACCTGCTCTTGCACAAGCACAATCCGGTCGACTGGTATCCCTGGGGCACCGAAGCGCTGGCCAAGGCCAAGGCCGAGAACAAGCTGATCTTTCTCTCGATCGGCTATTCCAGTTGCTACTGGTGCCACGTGATGGAGCGCGAGTCGTTCATGGACGACCAGATCGCGAGCTTTCTCAACGAGCATTTCGTGTGCATCAAGGTCGATCGTGAAGAGCGGCCCGACGTCGACGAGATCTACATGATGGCATTGGCCGTGCTCGGCCGGCGCGGCGGCTGGCCTTTGACCATGTTCCTCACGCCCGACGCCAAGCCGATCTTCGGTGGCACCTACTTTCCGCCGCGCGACAAAGAGATCGTTCCGCCGGCGGGAAAGGACGGCCAACCGGGCGAGCCGCAGCGCATGACCGGGCTGTTGAAAGTCCTGGAGCTGGTCCACGACGGCTGGAAGGAATCGCCCGAGCAGCTTCTTTCCACCGGAGATCAGATTGCCAGGGAGGTAAGGCGGGCCATGGCCCGGCACCAGCTCGCGCCTGCCGGGCCGCCGCCGGAGGAGTTGGCCGCCAAAGTGCTGGCCGGCTTGTCCGGCATTTACGACCGCGAGCACGGCGGCTTCGGCTACAGCGCCGCCAACCCGCAGCAGCCCAAGTTTCCCGAGCCGCCGAACCTCGATTTCCTGATCGAATACGCCCGCCGCGCGCCGGACGGCTCGGCACGCAAGATGCTCGTCGGGACGCTGGAGGCGATGGCGGCCGGCGGCATCCGCGACCACGTCGGCGGCGGCTTCCACCGCTACAGCACCGATCGCTTCTGGCGGATACCCCATTTCGAAAAGATGCTGTACGACAATGGCCAGTTGGCCAGCGTCTATGCCGAGGCCTTCGCGCTGACCGGCCGCGAAGACTTTAAACAGGTGGCGGTCGAGATCCTGGCGTTCGTCTCCCGCGAGCTGGCGGACCCCGCCGGCGGCTTCTACGCGGCCTTGGATGCCGAGACCGATGCCGAGGAAGGGCTGTATTACGTCTGGGAGCGGGAAGAGCTGGAGCGGCTGCTTTCGAAGGACGAGTTCGAGTTGCTGTCCGAGACGTACGGCGTGGCCGACGGTCCGAACTTCGAAGACCGTAGCGTGCTGCTGCTGAGCCGGCCGCTTGGCGAGACGGCCGCACGGCGGATGCTCTCGTTGGAGGAGCTGTCGGCCCGGCTCGCGCCGATCCGCCAAAAGCTGCTCGACGCGCGCGGCAAGCGCGAGCGCCCGCTCACCGATACAAAGATACTGACTGACTGGAACGGCCTGGTGATTCGAGGCTTCGCCGACGCCGGGCGGCTGCTGGACGACGATGCCTACACCGAGGCGGCCGCCGGGGCGGCCGACTTCATCCTGAAGAATTCCCGCACCAGTGAAGGGCGGCTGTGGCACGCCAACACCGGCGGCCAGGCGCATCTGAACGCCTACCTCGACGATTACGCCATGTTCGTCGACGGCCTGATCGCCCTGCACCGCGCCACCGGCGACACGCGCTGGCTGACGGCAGCCGACGAGCTGACGCAGCTCCAGATCAAGCTGTTTTGGGACGACGCGGCGGGCGGTTTCTTTTTCACGTCCGGCGACCACGAGGCGCTGATTGCCCGCGGCAAGGACCCGGTCGACGGCGTCGTTCCCGCCGGCAACGCCGTGGCGGCCGACAACCTGGTGTACCTGGCCCGCGCCTTATCCAAGCCAGAGTACCTGGAGCGTGCCGAGCGCACGGTGACGGCCTTTGCCGGCTGGCTGGACCAATCGCCGGCCGCCATGCCCCGCATGGCCACAGCCTGGACGAAGCTGCTGGAAGCCAAGGCCGACGGCGGCAAATAAGGGGCGGGTGAGTAAAGACTGGCCGGAACAGAGGGATACGAGCACGACAGCGCAATCAACCTGCTGGCCAATTCGGTCGGCATCGACGATCATGCCCGCATCGACAACGCCCTTGGCGGGCTTGTTTGAAAAGGTGTCGGCGGAGAAGGATAACTGGGAGTCGGTGCGCGAGTACCGCCACCAACGGCAGCTTTGATTCTTTGATTGTTTTTCAGGCGAGGTGTCCCATGCGTCGAGATCAGTTGTCTTGGTGTGGCGGCCTGCTGGGGTTGGTCTTGCTTGTCGGTCCGGCGGTCGGCGGCGAGAAGATTCCGCCGCGGCCGGTGGGCGGCAAGATTACGTGGGTCTACGACTACAACGAGGGCAAGGACGCGGCGCGGCGGGCGGGCAAGCCGATGTTCGTCGTGTTCCGCTGCGAGCGGTGAGAGGCGTGCTCCGATTTCGACGGGCAGGTTGTCCGTCAGGACGCGGATGTGGCGCGGCTCGCCGACGAGTTCGTCTGCGTGCGCGTGCAGTCGATGAACGGCGTGAACATCAACCTCTTCCAGTTCGAATACGATCTGACGTTCATGGCGTTCTTCATGGACTCCACCGATCGCTTCTACGCGCGGTACGGCGGCCGCGACGACTTCGACGCCGAGAGAGGCCTGACGAAAGATTCGCTGGTGCGCGTCATGGAGCAGGTGCTGGAGCTGCACCGGGCGGCCAAGGTGCAAACCGGCCGCCATGAGCCGACTGGCAAGCCGGCCCGCACGCCGGAAGACATCCCGCCGATGAACGCGATGATCGCGAAGCGGCAAGAGAACAAGTGCATCCACTGCCACGACGTGAAGGTCGCCGAGCTAAAGCACCTGCAGTCGCTCGGCAAGTTTTCGCGCGAGATGGTGTTCACGTACCCGATGCCGTCGGCCGTGGGGCTGGAGATGGATTCGCGCGAGCAGAATCGCGTGCGCCGCGTCGCGCCCGACTCGGTCGCCTCGCGGGCCGGGCTGCGGGTGGACGACGTGATCGTGGCGGCCGACGGCCACCGCGTGCTGACGCGGGCGGACATGTCGCGCGTGCTCGAACTGACGCCGAAAGAAGCGAGCCTTCCGCTGGAGATTCATCGCGGCGGCAAATCAGTCCGCTCGACGCTTGAGCTCGCCGGCGACTGGCGGCGCGGCCGCGAGCCGGCATGGCGCGAATCGTTGCACGTCGCCGGGCCGAACGCCGGCTTCTGGGGCCAGAAACTCTCCGCCGACGAACGCGCCAAGTTCGGTTTGGCCGCCGACACCATGGCCGTGAAGGTCACTTTCATCTGGGGGGATCACGCCAGGCAGGCCGGCGTGCAAAATGGCGACGTGGTCGTTTCGCTCGACGGACAGCGCCATGACTGGCGGATCAACCAGCTCCATGCCCACTTGAACCTGCACCGCGACTACGGCGACACCGTGCCGCTTGTCGTGCTCCGCGACGGCAAAGAGCTGGCGCTGTCGATGAAACTCCCCAGCGGCCCGGACCCGCTGGAGTAGGAGCATGGCAGACTTGGCGGTTGCACCGTTCGGTTGGGAAAGGGCGGCCCTCGCCGTGGAGAAAGTCAAGGATCGGCTGAGACGGGTGACGAAAGCACTCGGGCAGGCCGGAGTGCCGTATGCAGTCGTTGGAGGCAACGCGGTCGCCGAATGGGTTGGCCGCGTGGAAGAGGCCGCGGTCCGCAACACGCGCGACGTCGATATCCTGATTCGGCGGGCAGACCTGGATGCCGCGAAGACGGCGCTGGGCGCGGCTGGTTTCGTGCATTCGAGCATCCTGGACGTCAACGTGTTTCTCGACGGCCCGAACGGACGGCCGCGAGACGCGGTCCTCGTTCTTTTCGCGCGCGAAAAAGTGCGGCCGGACCACGTGACTCCAGCGCCCGACGTCGCGGAGTCCGAGCCCGCGGCCCAGTTCCAAGTTGTTTCGCTGCACGCGCTGGTGCAAATGAAGCTCAACTCGAATCGTGACCAAGATCGGACTCATGTTCGCGATATGATCGGCGTCGGCCTGGTGGATGCGACCTGGCCGGCACGGCTACCGCCCCAACTGGCGGCTCGCCTGCAACACATCCTAGACACCCCGGACGGCTGAACTCCACGTCCGGCAGGTCACCGGTGGCCTGCTTCGTGGCATGGGTTGGAGGGAGACTGTTGCATGATTGCAATTCCAGACATAAAGGGTTGCAGATCAGTAGCGGTCGCTGCGGGATTGGCAATGTGGCTTGGCACTGCCCCCGCGCAGGCTGACGGCCGGATGCCAATGTTGCATCCATTTATGGACAATGGATTGTGGGGTTATGTTGATGGCCGGGGTGTGGTGAAGATCCCGCCTAGATTTGCGTTGGCGCGCGACTTTTTTGAGGAGCGGGCGGCGGTCATTCATCGGGGAGCGGCGGGATATATCGGGCCCACAGGATTATGGGCCGCCGAACTGCCCGACGGAGCGATCCCGGCAACGCTGGAACGACGTCGAGGACTTTCATGGAGGGTTGGCGCGTGTCCATATCGGTGGCGCATTTCAAGAGACGGACGATGGGCCCCAATGGTGGGAAGGGGGCGGGTGGCACT
>JBBDNX010000206.1:0-5956 GCA_040877345.1 Pirellulales bacterium | reverse complement strand
TCACCTACGGCACGAACAACGAGTTCGGCTTCGACTACCTGCGCGACAACATGAAAGTGGCGGCCAAGGGGGACGACCGCTTCCCCAAGTGGCAACAGCAGGCGCAGGGCCGCTTGAACTTCGCCATCATCGACGAGGTGGACAACATCCTGATCGACGAGGCCCGCACGCCGCTGATTATTTCGGGCCCGGCCCACGACGACGTGACGCGTTATCCCAAGGCCGACAAGATCGCCCGGCAGCTCAAGAAGGACCTGCACTTCGAAGTCAAGGAAAAGGAACATTCCGTTCACTTGACCGACGAAGGGGTGCGCGAGGCGGAGCGGCTGGCCGGGGTGGAGAGCTTTTACACCGCCGGCAACATGGACTGGCCGCACCTGATCGACAACGCGCTGAAGGCCCACCATCTGTACAAGCTGGACGTGAACTACGTGGTCGTGGACGACGAAGTGATCATCGTCGACGAGTTCACGGGCCGCCTGATGCACGGCCGCAACTGGAGCGACGGGCTGCACCAGGCGGTCGAGGCCAAGGAGGGGGTGAAGGTCAAGGAGGAGACTCAGACCTATGCCACGATCACGTTGCAGAACTTCTTCAAGCTGTACAACAAGATCAGCGGCATGACGGGCACGGCCATGACCGAGGCCTCGGAGTTCTGGAAGATCTACAAGCTCGACGTGATCGCGATTCCCACCAACCGGCTGCTCTACCGGACGAACTATGCGGACGTGATCTATCGCAGCGAGCGGGAAAAGTTCGAGGCGATCGTCGACGAGATCGAGCGGCTGCACAAGTGGGACCAGGTGCGGCTGACCGACGGGCAGATCCTGTGCGGCAAGATCATCAGGGAGCAGGAAGGCCGCATCGAGTTCGAGCCCCTCGAGGGCAAGAACCGCCAGTGGCTGGAGTCGGACCAGGTGGCCGAGATCGAGCGGCGCGGGCGGCCGATCCTGGTGGGCACGGTTTCGATCGAGAAGAGCGAACGGCTCAGCGGCATGCTGGGCCGCCGCGGCGTCCAGCACGAGGTGCTCAACGCCAAGCACCATGAGCGCGAGGCGGAGATCGTGGCCCAGGCGGGGCGCAAGGGCGCGGTGACCATTGCCACCAACATGGCCGGCCGCGGCACCGACATCATCCTGGGCGGCAACCCCGAGATCATGGCCTGGGCCCAGTTGCAGGACAAGTACGAAACGCGGCTCGACGTGCCCCAGGACGAGTGGAACTCGCTGGTGGCCGAAATCGAAAAACGCGAGCAGATGAAGGCGGCCGGGCAGGAGGTGAAGACGCTGGGCGGCCTGCACATCGTGGGCACCGAGCGGCACGAGGCGCGGCGGATCGACTTGCAGTTGCGGGGCCGCTGCGGCCGGCAGGGCGATCCGGGGTCGAGCCGGTTTTTCCTGTCGCTGGAAGACGACCTGATGCGGATCTTCGCCGGCGAATGGGTGAAGAACATGCTCACCCGGCTGGGGATGCAGGAGGGGGAGGCGATCGAGAGCAAGATGGTCAGCCGCCGCATCGAGGGGGCGCAGAAGAAGGTGGAGGAGCGCAACTTCGAGGTCCGCAAGAACCTGCTGGAATACGACGAGGTGATGGACGAGCAGCGGAAGCGCGTCTACGGCTTCCGCCAGCAGATCCTGGACGGCGTGAACTGCAAGGTCAAGATCCTGGAGATGATCGACCGGCAGATCAACCGCTACCTGGACGACTTTCTGGCCAAGGACTATGGCAGCACCACCTTTGGCAAATGGGCCGGCGGCGAGATGGGCGTCGAGCTGGTGGCCCGCGATTTCCGCGGACTCGATTTCGAGGCGGCCGAGCGGATGGCCAAGGACGAAGCCCAGCGGATGGCGGAAGGCCAGGTCCTGGAATCGATCGACGAGAACCTGCCCGAGGACGTGGAAGAGGAGGAGTGGAACTGGGAGGCTTTGGCCAAGATGGCCAACACCCGCTGGAACTTGAACCTGCGCGACCGCGAGCTGCGCAAGGCCGGCCGCGAGCAGGTGGGCGAGCTGTTGATCACCCGCTCGCGCGAAGCGATTGCCGAGCGGGATTTGTCCGAAGGCGCTCGCTTTCTGGACCCTCTGTTCGGCGTGCGGACCGCCTGCGGATGGGTGCACTACAAGTTCGGCATCGACCTGGATCCGGACGAAGTCAGCACGCTGGAGCCGCCGGCCTTCAAGGAGCTGGTCCGCGGCAAGGCCGAGCAGATCTACGACGAAAAGGAAATCGAGTACCCGGTGCTGGCGGGCCTGTATCACTTCACCACCCGCGACGCCAGCGGTCAGAAGCGGTACGACCGCGAGCAGTTGGTGTCTTGGGCTCGCGAGCGGTTCCACGTTGAGCTGAACGTGGACGACCTGCGGAACAAGCAGCGCGAGGAAATCCGGGCCCTGCTGATCGATCAGAGCCGCGAGTGCCAGCGGCAGGCCACGCAGGCGCTGGCCGAGCTGCAGCAGCAGGTGGGGGCGCTGTTCGGCGGGCACGATGAGCACGGCACGACCGTGGCCCAGGTGACCGGCGGCAATGGCACCCTGGTCTCGCTGACCGACTGGCTGCGCCAGACCATCCAGCGCGACGTGCGCCCCGACGAACTGGCCGACTTGAACCGCGACGCCCTGGAACAATGGCTCTCCACCGCCGTCGAAGACCACTACCATCCCGAGATCCGCCGCATGGAGCGGCGGCTCGTGCTGGAGATCCTCGACAACGCCTGGAAGGACCACCTGCTGGCCATGGACCATCTGCGGTCCAGCGTCGGCCTGCGGGGCTATGCCCAGGTGGATCCCAAGGTGGAGTACAAGCGCGAGGGGATGCGGACCTTCGAGCTGATGTGGGCCTCGGTCGGCGAACGCGTGACCGACATGATCTTTCGCGTGGAACAGCTCGACGAGCGGTTTGTCAAATCGACCTGGGCCGAGAGCACGGCGGTCCACGAATCGCCCCCCTCGACCACGCAGTTGAGCGCCGACCAGCAAGCGGCCATCCAGGGTTCGGACGGTGCCGTCAAGCAGGAGCCGATCCGCAACCGCCGTCCCACGGTGGGCCGCAACGACCCCTGCCCCTGCGGCAGCGGCAAGAAATACAAGCACTGCTGCCTCCGCTCCGGCGGCGCCGACGCATAAGGTGGTCCACTCGCTGGGCGAGTGGGTGTAGACAGCCTGGAAGGCCGTCCTACAACTCGCCAGGGAAAGGATGTCCCGGTGCCCTACGTTCTCAATTGTGTTTACCTCGCACTGTTGCTGGCCGCATCTCCTTGGCTGGCGTGGCGCGCGCTTCGCCAGGGAAAGTATCGCAGCGGGCTCTTCGAGAGGTTTTTGGGCCTGGTGCCGCAGCGCCAGGGCGAGCGGCCCTGCGTTTGGCTGCACGCGGTGAGCCTGGGAGAAGTGAACCTGCTGGCCGCCCTGGTCGAGGAGATCGGCCGCCGCAGGCCTCGTTGGGAATGCGTAGTCTCGACCAGCACGCTCACGGGCTACGCGCAGGCGAAAAAGAAGTACTCGGGCCTCTCGGTGTTCTACTGCCCGCTGGACTTCAGTTGGGCCACGCGCGCGGCGATGCGCCGCATTCGGCCCCGGGCTCTCGTGCTGGCGGAGCTGGAGCTGTGGCCCAACCTGGCGCGTGCCGCGCACGAGCAGGGGGCCTGCGTGGCGATCGTGAACGGCCGCCTGAGCGACGGCAGCTTCCGCGGCTACCGGCGGCTGCGCTGGCTGGTTCGCCGCTGGCTGGCCCGGATCGACCTGGTGGCGGCCCAGACGGCCGAGTACGGCGAGCGGTTCAGGGCGCTGGGCGCACGGCCGGAGGCGGTGCACGTGACCGGCTCGATGAAGTTCGACGGCGCCCAGGCCGACCGCAACAACCCGGCCACCGCGCGGCTGCGCGCGCTGGCCGGTTTTGCCGCAAGCGACGTCGTCTTTCTCGCCGGCAGCACCCAGGAACCGGAGGAGGTTTTGGCCCTCGACGCCCATCAAAAGCTCCGCGGCCGCTTCCCGCGTCTGCGGTTGGTGCTGGTGCCCCGGCACCCGGAGCGGTTTGCGGCGGTCGCCGGACTGCTCGACGCCCGCGGCCTGCCGTGGCAGCGCCGCAGCCGGCTGGATCACGAGCCCGCCGCGCCGGTGGCGCGGATCCTGCTGGTCGACGCCGTCGGCGAGCTGGCTGCCTGGTGGGGCACGGCGGCCATCGCTTTCGTCGGCGGTAGTCTCGGCAAGCGCGGCGGTCAGAACATGATCGAGCCGGCGGCCTACGGGGCGGCCGTCTGCTTCGGTCCCAACACCCGCAACTTCCGGGACGTGGTGGCCGCCATGCTGGCCCAGCAGGCGGCGGTGGAAGTCCACGACGGCGCGCAGGCTCACCGCCTTTATCGAGCGCTGCCTGGCCGAGCGGGCGTATGCCGAGTCGCTTGGCAGTCGGGCGCAGCAGCTAGTCGCCTCGCAGCTTGGCGCCGCCGGCCGGACGCTCGACCTGCTCGATCCGCTGGTCGAGCCGGCCGCCCGCGCGGGCCGCCAGGCCGCTTGAGACGGAAAGACGGAAGAGAACACCTTTCCATGGAGCAACCGCGCTAACTATAATGGCAGCCACGAACTGCGTCTTTTCGTCGGTTTGGCGGAGGCTAGTTCAAGAATCACCGGTGTGGAGGTAAAGGCCGTGGCATCTGGAAAGTATCTGTTCACGAGCGAATCGGTCAGCATGGGACACCCCGATAAGCTGGCCGACCAGATCTCCGACGGCGTGCTGGATGCCTTGCTGGCCCAGGATCCGTACAGCCGCGTGGCGTGCGAAACGATGGTCACCACCGGAGTGGCCATCCTCGCCGGCGAGATCACCAGCAAGGCGGTCGTCGACTACACCGAAGTCGCCCGCAACGTGATCCGTGAAGTGGGCTACGTCGACGACCAGATGGGCATCTGCGCCGACACCTGCGCGGTGATGGTCGCCATCGACAAGCAGAGCCCGGACATCGCCCTGGGCGTCAACGAGAACCAGGAGACCGGCAAGGACATCGGCGCCGGCGACCAGGGGCTGATGTTCGGCTATGCCTGCAACGACACGCGCGAGCTGATGCCGCTGCCCATCGCCCTGGCGCACCGCATCACCAACGCCCTGACGGCCGCCCGCCGCCAGGAGCTCGTACCGTGGCTGCGGCCCGATGCCAAGAGCCAGGTGACCGTGGAGTACGACGGGCTCAAGCCGGTCAGGATCGACACCGTCGTGGTCTCCACGCAGCACGCCCCCGACGTCCAGCAAGAGGAGCTCCGCCGCTTCGTGATCAACCAGATCGTCAAGCCCGCGCTGCCGCCGGAGCTGGTCAACGGCGACATTACCTATCATATCAATCCGACGGGCCGCTTCGTGGTCGGGGGGCCGCACGGCGACTGCGGACTCACCGGCCGCAAGATCATCGTCGATACGTATGGCGGCTGGGGCCGGCACGGCGGCGGGGCGTTCAGCGGCAAGGACCCGACCAAGGTCGACCGCAGCGGGGCCTACATGGCGCGGCACGTGGCCAAGACCATCGTGGCGGCCGACCTGGCCGAGCGCTGCGAGGTGCAGTTGGCCTATGCCATCGGCGTTTCACAGCCGATCAGCGTCCACGTCGACACCGAGGGGACCGGCCGGATCGACGACGGCCGGATTTGCGAGCTGATCAAGGAGCTGTTTCCGCTGGCGCCCAGCGGGATTATCAAGTACCTCGACCTGCGGCGGCCCATTTATCGCCTGACCGCCGCCGGAGGTCACTTCGGCCGCACGGAACCGGGCTTCACTTGGGAAATCACCGACCGCGCCTCGGAGCTGGCCGAAGCGGCGGGGGTGGAAGCGGCCGCCCGCTAGCCCGGCTGGCCGATACAGATAGGGCCGACAGGGGTAGAGCCGCCATGCAGAGCCGGATCGCCATCGGCCCGTCCGCCCAGACAACCATGCTCAGCGAGCGCGTGCTCGCCTGGGCGGCTGGATGCTTGACAGG
>JBBDNX010000205.1:0-5967 GCA_040877345.1 Pirellulales bacterium | reverse complement strand
CTTGTCCGACACGCGGGCTTGGCACGTTTCCATGCCGTCCCGAGCGCACCAGGCCCCCTGCCCTGCCGCTGCATACACCGATTCTCCCAGCGCGGGCAGGTTGATCACGCCGATCACGCTCTGGCCGTCGAATTCGACGCCGATGAGTGTGCCATACAAGGGCACGCCGGAGACGAACGATTTCGTGCCGTCGATCGGATCGAGGATCCAGCGAAAGCCGCTCGTGCCATCCCGGCTCGGCAGCTCCTCGCCCAGGATGGCGTCGGATTTGAAGCGGGCTTCGATCCGCTCGCGCAAGCGCTGCTCGGCCTTCCGATCGGCGACGGTGACCGGGGTCTGGTCCAGTTTCAACTCGACCTGGTAGTTGCCGCGCCGAAAGAACTCCAACGTGATTGCGCCGGCTTCCTCGGCGGCCGCCAAAGCCAACTCGAGCCGCGGCAGTAGTTCCGTCTGCAGCATGGGACGATTGCGCTATTTGGGTTCCAACAAATGTGCCAGCTTGACGGCGGCCAGTTCGCGGCGGGTGTTGGCGGTGATGCTGTCAAGCACCTGGCACAGACGCGACTGCGAAGCCTGGCTCAACCCCCTGCCGGCCGGCACCACGCTGGCCAACGGACCGTCGATTGCTTCGATCACCTCCAGGAGCGAGATCTGGTCCGCCGGGCGCTGCAGGCTGTAGCCGCCGTCGACGCCGCGCGTCGACTGCAGGATGCCGTGCGTGACCAGGTTGCGCAGAATCTGCAGCAGGAAACGCTCCGGCATCTGGCCCTCGGCGGCCAGCCGGCTGCAAGGAACCGGTTTGCGGCCTGCAGCTTGGGCAAGCTGAACCGTGGCTTGCAAGGCGTAGGCAACAGTGCGCGACAACCGCATGGTCGGCGCCTCCCTGCCTTCGACTCTGCTCGCTCAATCGTCTGAACCGCCGTCACGGACCAGCAGAATTATGCGCCTACCCGCGCCGGATTGCTAACCAAATCTGAACACTTTTCCATCCGGGTCGGCTTTTTCGGGGGGTAGAGAAGTCAGAAGGATGAAGGCGGAAGACAGAATCAAGCACGGACTGGGGCACGCTAACGCTTTGACATAGGCACGCGGGGTGGGCCGAGGAGCCGACGCTCAGGCTTCCACGCGGGCGGCCTCGCTTGGCTCGGCGGGGTGCTGGGAGTCGCCGCGGGCGTGCCATAAGAGCAGGGCGGCCCCGATCACGAGCAGGCTGTCGGCAATGTTGTAATTGGGCCACTTCCAATCGGGGAGGCCCATCAGAATCCAGTCGCGGACTCCCCCGATCGCCAAGCGATCATACAAGTTACCCAGAATGCCACCGGTCACCATGGCCAAGGCCAGCGTCAGCAGGCGGTCGATGGCGGCCCGGGCCACAAACAGCCAATAGAGGATGAAGACCAAGGCCACTACCGACAGGCCGGCGAACAGCCACGTCAAGCCCTGGCCCATCCCGAACAATGCCCCCTTATTCAGGCTGGTTTGAAAGCCGAGATAGTCCTCCCACAGCCACCAAACCTCACCACCCAGCGGCACTCTGGCGAAAACCCAGCTTTTGGTGGCCAGATCGGCCAACGAGCCGGCGGCGGCCACGGCGGCGAACAGCAAATACCGGCCTGCGGGAACGGACCTCATGCCAGCCACGCGAATGGGTGCCGTTTTAGCCGGGTCCAACGCTGCCGGTTCAGCCGCGTTCGAGTTGGCCCGCGCACTTGACGCACAAGGCGACGTAGGCGATGGCGTTGATCCGGGCCTTGGGGATCTTGACGCCGCACTCCTCGCATTGGCCATAGGTTCCATCCTCGATGCGTTCCAATGCCAGTTCGATGGCCTCCAGGGTATCCTCCTCGTTTTCCATCAAGCTGAGCGTAAACTCCTGCTCATAGTTGTCGCTGCCAAGATCGGCCATGTGGATCGGCATGCTCGAAATCTCGCCGCCACCTTCCATCCGGTTCTTTTTGAGCGCCGCGTCGGCCATCTGGCTCACATCGCCGCGAAGTCGTGCCCTCAAGGCCAGCAGCCGCTCTTTATAAACCTTCATCTCGGCCTTCTTCATACGCGCGTTCTCCGGCAGTATCCCTGGATGAGTGCCTCTCACGGTCCACAGACCTGCCATTTTACGGTCGATGAAATCGAGAGTCAAACCGCTCAGCCTTGAAGGCCGTCAGGGCAGGCCGTAAACTATTTCGGGCCTGCGCGGGCGGCCGCGCCCTGAAACCGGGGGACCACCAGCCATTAGCGTCACCACGACCGACCTGGCCTGCCAGAGGTGCATCGCGCCGGCTTGCGGAGCCACGTACTCGATCGACGAGGCCCGCGTCGATTGCCGCGTCTGCGGCAGCTTGCTCGACGTGGTGTACGATTGGCAGCGGGCACGGCCTCCGGAATCGTGGCATTTTTTCGAGCAAAAATGGTCGCAACGGCTCGATCCGCTCTGTTTCAGCGGGGTCTGGCGGTTCCGCGAGCTGTTACCGTTTGCCCAGCCAGACCAGATTGTCACCCTCGGCGAGGGGCAGACGCTGCTGCACCCCTCGGCCGGCGTGGGACGCTACGTGGGCCTGGAGCCGGGCCGCCTGTATCTCCAGTACGAGGGGATGAACCCCTCGGGCAGCTTCAAAGACAACGGCATGTCGGCCGCGTTTACCCACGCCCGGATCACCGGGGCGGCGCGGGCGGCGTGCGCCTCGACGGGCAACACCAGCGCCTCGCTGGCGCTGTACAGCTCGGTGACGCGGCTGATGAAAGCGGTGATCTTCGTCGGGTCGGGCAAGATCTCGTATGGAAAGCTGTCGCAGGCCCTCGACTTCGGGGCCCTGACCGTCCAGATCGCCGGCGACTTCGACGACGCCATGGCCCGCGTGCAGGAGGTCTCGCAGCAACTGGGCATCTACCTGGTCAACAGCGTCAACCCCTTCCGGCTGGAAGGCCAGAAGACGATCATGTACCGGGTGCTCGAAGCGCTGGCTTGGGAGGTTCCCGACTGGATCGTGGTGCCCGGTGGCAACTTGGGCAACTCCAGCGCCTTCGGCAAGGCCTTCACGGAGCTGCGCGAAATCGGCCTCATCGACCGCCTGCCGCGGCTGGCCGTGATCAACGCGGCCGGCGCCAACACGCTGTACGAGCTGTATCATCGCCGCGGCCTGCGCTGGAACGGCGGGGCGCCGGACCTGGCCCTGTGCGGCTCGTACTACGGCGAACTGGACAGCGCCCGCAAGCGGGCCTCGACCATCGCCAGTGCCATCGAGATCAATCGGCCGGTCAACCTTTACAAGTGCCTGCGGGCCCTGGACGTCTGCGACGGGGTGGTCCGGCAAGTGACCGACCAGGAGATTCTCGATGCCAAGGCGCAAGTGGGCGCGGGCGGGCTGGGCTGCGAACCGGCCAGCGCCGCCAGCGTGGCCGGCGCTAAGCTCCTCCGCGCCGAAGGCGTCATCGCCCCCAGCGACCGCGTGGTTTGCATCCTGACCGGCCACCACCTCAAGGATCCCACCGCCACGGTCGCCTACCATACCACCGACCAGGATATGTTCAACAAGGTGATGGGTTCGCGGGGGGTCAAGCGGGCGGCCTATGCCAACCGGGCAGTGGCCGTCTCCAACGACCTGGACGAGATCGTCCGGGCCATTCACGTGTACAGTTGACTTGGGCCCGGCAGACGAGATCGAACGTGAGCACGCGGATCGCCATTCATGGAGCAGCCGGCCGCATGGGCCAGCGGCTGCTCGCCCTGGCTGCCGCCGATCCGCAGTTCGAAATCGCCGCCGCGTTGGAGAGTCCGCGGCATCCCCGCCTGGGAGAAGACGCGGGCCTGGTGGCCGGCGCGGGTCCGTTGGACCTGCCGCTGTCAAGCCAGCTCGACGTTCCGGTCGACGTGGTCGTCGATTTTTCCGTTCCCGCCGGGGCCATGGCCATTGCGGACGTTTGCCTGGCCCGCCGACTGCCGCTGGTGATCGCCACCACGGGGCTCGACGACGAGCAGTCGGCCCGGCTGCGCTCGGCCGCCGATACGATCCCGCTGCTGTTCGCCCCCAGCATGAGCCTGGCCGTGAACCTGGCGATGAAGCTTTCGTCCGTGGCTGCCGAGCGCCTGGCCGATCATCCTTCGGGCGTGGACGTGGAGATCATCGAGCGGCACCACCGCTTCAAGGAAGACGCGCCCAGCGGCACGGCCTTGAAGTTCGGCCAGATCATTGCCTCGCAGATGGGCCAGGTGCAAGCGCGGCATGGCCGCCAGGGGAGGCCGGGCGCCAGGCCTCCCGGCGAGATCGGCTACCACGCGGTGCGGGTGGGCGACAATCCGGGGGAGCACACGATCGTGTTTGGCCTTTTGGGCGAAACGCTGGAGATCACGGTGCGGGCCACCAGCCGCGACTGCTACGCCCACGGCGCCCTGGCCGCCGCTCGCTTCCTGGTCGGCCAGCCGGCCGGGCTTTACAACATGGACGACGTGATGGGTCTGGAGTGAGCGGTTCGTAGCGACCCCATTGATGGGGTCGTGCGTTGTTATGTAATGTGCTAATGGAGAGCAGGTCGCCGCATGGCCAAATGCGAGGAAGGTTATCTTTGCGATGTCTGCGGTGCTGACGTCGAAGAGATCGACGACAGCGACCTGTACTTGCGCTATGTGATCGGACTGGTGGATCCAGAGACGCTTCACACCACGCGCGAGCGCCACGTCCGCTGCAATCCCGCGCTGGCCCAATTCATTGTCGACGAGCGCTTCGAACCGGTAGTCGCCCAAGCGCCCTTCGATAAGCGCCAGCTCGATCCGGATTATGTCCGCCAGCGCGAGATCCTGGTCACTCGCGGTTGGCGCCGGCTGCTTGAGCTGCGCGGCCGCGAGCTGAGCATTCTTGAATACCCGTTGCCGGAAGTGCGTGCCAGGCTCCAAAACAATCCGTGAAGGGTGAGCACGAACGAGACTCCCTCACGTCCCGGCGCGCCGGGATGAGGGCTAGCTCACCACGGGACCCCATCAATGGGGACACTACGAACTGGACCCCATCAATGGGGTCACTACGAACATGCCGGGGCCATCGCGCCGTGCACGACCATCTCCTCGCCGAGCCGCGCGGGCACGATGTCGAACGTGCCGACCAGCGGCGGAAATACGTAGCGGTTGGCGGCCGCCCGCAACGGCTCGAACAGCAGCTTCTCGCCCATCAGCGCCACACCCCCTCCCACTACGACCACCTGCGGTGACAAGAGCGTCACCGCCAGGGCAATCCCCCAGCCCACCACCAGCCCGGCATGGTGCAGCGTCACCAGGGCCACCAGCTTGTTGTCGGCCGCCGCCTCGGCCAGCATCCGGGCCGTGATCCGCTCCAGGTCGCCGTCGCACCGCCGCCACAGGTCGGCCGCATACTCTTCCTCCGCCTCCTCCACCTCGATCAGATGTTGCCGCACGTGTTCCGGCTTGAGCGGCTGCGCCCCGGCGCGAAACGCGCCCAGCCGGCGCGAGATCGGACCGGCCAGGTGGGCCTGGGCCGCCGCGGCGAGGCCCCAGCCGCTGGCGATCGACTCGACCGTTTCCTCGGGACGATCGGCGTGCAGGCCGGGCCGCAAGTGTCCGATTTCCGCGGCGCCGCGGCCATGGCCGCGATAGGTTTCGCCATCGACGACCAGCCCGCCGCCGATGCCGGTGCCGACCGTCACGTAGAAGACGGGGTTGCGTCCGCGGCCGGCGCCGAAGCGCGCTTCGGCCAAACCGGCCAGATCGGCGTCGTTGCCCAACACGGCTGGCACGCCCAACGTTTCGCGGCACCAATTGAGCAGGGGAAAATCGGACCAGCCTTCGACCTGGTGGCTGCGGACCACCCGGCCACGGGCACTATCGACCGGCCCGCCGAAGCCGCCCGCCATCCGCTCAACGCGGTGCCGCTCGATGAGCCCCGGCGCAGCCTGCCGGATCTGGTCGAGGATTCCCGTGGCGCCCAAGGCCGGGTCGACGTCGAGGCGCTTCAGCTCCAC
>JBBDNX010000204.1:0-6009 GCA_040877345.1 Pirellulales bacterium | reverse complement strand
AAGTCGGCCGACGCTGGTGGCGGCTCTGCCCGGGCCGCAAGGAAGCCGACGGCTCGGCCTGCGAGCCGCTGGAGCACGAGTGGCAAATGCTGGTCGCCGATCCCGAGGCCTGCCAGGAAAAGCGCAAGCGGCTGGCCAGCCTCTCCTGGTTCATGCGTGCGCTGCGCGATCCGCCTCTACGACGCCAGGGCGGCCCGCGTGCGCTCGACGAGACGGTTGTCGCGGTCGCCTGAGCCGCGCAGGTTGAATACGCTGGCGGCCAGGTAACGGTCGCGCCAGTTCGGCGAAACGTGCCCGTAGTCCTCCAGCACTGCCGAGCTGAACTTGTAGTCGTGCGAATTCGTCCCCTTGAAGAATACCTGCAAGCGCGCGCCGTCGATGAACGGCCGCACGTCGCCCCGACCCTGGCCATACGCCAGCACCTTCCGGGCCGCCGACATCCGGTCGCGGCTGATCTCCGCCAGGATCTCGTCGACCGCCGGCTGGGCCGACTCGGCGGCCGCCGGCTCGATCTGAGTGATGTCCACGTCGGCCACCGACCCCCGCCCCTTCATCGCCTCCCGGAACAGCGGCAAAAACGCAGCATTCTGCAACAGCAGCATGCGGCGGTTCTCGTCGCTCTTGCTCGCCTGGTAGGCGTACGTCAGTGCGTTGCTGGTCGTCACCGCGTGCAGGGCCACGATCGCCGGCTGCCGCATCAAAAGCTCGCCGGCGCCCACCAGCAGCCCGTCCCAGATCGATTGCGGCCCAATCCCCGAGTTCAACAGCTCGACGACGTGATCGCAAGCCTCCTCGGCCGACCGCTGCCGCAGCGTGGTCAGCAGCTCGACCGTGGCCCGGTCGTCGGTGCGGCCCTCTTGCCAGTCGGCCCGGATGCGGCCTGCGCGGGCCACGTTTTCGCGGCCCGGCCGGTCGGCCGGCAGGTCGGCCTGGGAGGGATTTTTTCCCTCGTGCATCAACAGCGCGTAAGCCAGCGACCGCAGAACGGGTTCGGCGTACTGCCAGCCGATCGAGTCGAGCGTCCGCCAGCTATTGGCCACGAAGATCGCCTTATGACCGATCGAGCGGAAATCGCGCGAGCCATACCGGCAGAAGAGCTCGAACAGCTCCGCCGGCGTTGCCGAGCGGGCCAGGCCGGCCACGGCCGCGTCGGCACGCGGCTCGTCCCAGTTGTCCATTGCCTCGATAAACTCCTGCCGGGCCCGGTCGGCGGGCGGCACCGACGACTCGTCCACCGCCGCCATCGTCCAGTTGTTCTCGCGCACATCCTGCGCCTGCGCATCCTTGAAGTGATCCAGCGCCCAGAAAATGGGCAGCCAGCGGTGCTCGTCGGGCGACCCCAGGCTGGCCAGGTGGGCCGAATTCACCACCAGCACCGCGTGGAACTTGAAGCCCACGCTGGGCCGCGGCTGCACGTTGCGAACGCCGGCCAGCAGCAAAGCGGCCAGGATCTCCCGGTACGACGTGCCCGATTGGATGCGTGCGGCCACTTCTTCCAGCAGCCGCTCGCGCGAGGTCTCTTCCAACAACCGCACCAGCGGCTCGATGTCGGGCTGGAACCCAACGGCGCCGGTACTGAGTTGTGCCTCCTCGGCGCTGACGCGCGGCAAGCGCGAAAGAAACGCCCAGTTTCCCAGGCCGGCCAGTGCCGTTGAGGTTGCCGTGGCTTGCAGAAATCGCCTGCGATTGGTGGGCTTGAACATGGTTTCTCCCTTCGGCTCGATGTGTCAGCCGGAACTCCCGGGTTGCTTTCGCCGGCCGCTTGGCGGCATGATCCGGCTGGACAAGCTACAGCGTATTGTCGGAGTGCGGCTTTCATTATAGCGAATGGCGGGGCCGGTAGAACCATTTGGCGGCCGCGCGGGATTCGATCACGGCATCGAACCGCCAGGCGCAGCACAAACGTTCCTATCCCTGGATCTCGGGCAAGCCGCCGACTACGACGCAGTTCTTTGGTACGCCAGTTGCTCCGGGCAGCCACCACGCTTGATTGAACGTCTCGTAATGGGCTATTCTCTTGGCGGCCCTTGAGCGCATGGACGCCCTTCCGTGCAGGCAGGCGGTTTGCCGGGGTTTTTGCTGCGCGGCCCCGCCAGGCTCCGCCCGCGCTCTGTGGAAGATTGAACCATGCCGCGAGAACGTGGCCTCGACCGCAGAAGCTGGCTTCAAATCCTTCAAGGCATTGTGCTGGCCGTGGCGGCCCTGTACTTCGGCAAGCAGGTGCTGTTGCCGCTGGCCATGGCCGTGCTGCTGGCCTTTTTATTGGCGCCGGTGGTGAATTGGTTCGAACGCCGCCGCTTCGGCCGCGTGCCATCGGTCATCGTGGTGATGGCCGGCATCATCTCCATCCTGGGTCTGATCGGCTGGTCGGTTGGCAGCCAACTGGTCGATCTGGCCGAAAACCTGCCGACTTACCAGCAGAATCTTAAAACCAAGATTGCTTCCTTGCGCGGCTCGGACAACGGCGTTCTCAAAAACCTCGAGCAGACCGTTAGCGAGGTCAGCAAGGAAATCGAAAAACAGGACGATAAGGACGATTCTCCAGCGGCAGAAGCCGGCGAGAACGGCAGCCGTCGCGACAGTGCCACCCAGCGCTCCCAGGCGGCTGCCGGAGGCCCCCTGCAGCCGCCAACCCGCCCTTCGCCCGACGCCAGCCCGGTGGAAGAGCTCGAAGAAGCCCAGCTTGTGCGGGTCGTGCCCGAAGATGCTTCGTCCTGGGACGTAATCAGGGCGACGCTGACCTCGGCCGCCGCGCCGGCGGCCTCGGTTGGCGTGGTGTTCGTCCTGGTCGTGTTCATGCTGATTACCCGCGAGGAACTGCGAAACCGCCTGGTCCGCCTGGCCGGCACCGGCCGCATCACGTTGACTACCAAGACTCTGGATGAGGTGCAGCGCCGCATCAGCCGCTACCTGCTGATGAACGCTCTGGTCAACGGCGGCTTTGGATTGGCCATCGGGGTCGGGCTGTTGTTGATGGGCGTCGACTACGCCATGCTCTGGGGCTTTCTAGCCGCGGTCCTCCGCTTTCTGCCCTACGTCGGTCCGATCCTGGCCTCGATTCTCCCCATCGGCATGGCTTTCATTCAAACTCCCTTCTGGGGACTGATGCTGATGGTGATCGGACTCTTCATCATCCTCGAGCTGGTCACCAACAACCTGATCGAGCCCCTGGCCTACGGTCGCAGCGCCGGCGTTTCGACCGTGGCGGTGCTGGTGGCGGCCACTTTCTGGACCTGGATCTGGGGCCCCGTGGGGCTGATGTTATCGGTGCCGATGACCGTCGTGCTGGCGGTGCTCGGCAAGCACGTACCGCAACTCGAGCCCCTGGGAGTGCTGCTGGGCGACGAACCGGCCCTGGCTACCGACGTGAACTTCTACCAGCGTTTGCTGGCCGGCGACCAGGAGGAGGCTTACGCCATCCTGGAAGAGCAGCTCAAGCAGCGGCCGCTGGTCGAGGTGTACGACCGCGTGATCATCCCGGCGCTGACGCTGGCCGAGCGCGACCGCCAGGAAGGCGAGCTCGACGAGCACGAGAACTTCATCTGGGAAACAACACGGGAATTGCTCGAAGAGATGCCGCCGCCCATGCCGGCCGCGGAATCGGCCGAGCCGGTCCAGGCCGATCTCGAGCAAACGGTGGTGGTGGGATGCGCGGCCCAGGATGCGGCCGACGAGCTGGCGCTGACCATGTTGAAAAAACTGCTGGCACCGCAAGGCTGTCGCCTGGATATCGTGCCCCGGGCCGTACTCGTCAGTGAAATGCTGGAGCTGTTCGCCGCCCGGATGCCCGACCTCGTTTGCATTTCGGCGTTAGGTCCCGGCGGCGTCGGCCAGATGCGCTACCTGACCAAGCGGATCCGCCTGCAGTTCCCGGATTTGAAAATCCTGGTCGGCCGGTGGGGGTATAGCGGCGATGCCCAGCGGATGGCGGCCAGCATCAAGTCGCGCGGGGCCAGCCAGGTCGTAACGACGATGGCCGAGGCCTTGGAACAGATCCGTTGCGGCACCGGCGTGGTCGCCAGGAACTAGCTGACCGGGAGACTCATCGTGGCTGAACTATTCACCCTCGAAAACGCGGTTGCCCTGTTGACGTTGACCAGCCTGGAGGTCGTGCTGGGCATCGACAACATCGTGTTCATCTCGATCCTGGCGGCTCGGTTGCCCGCGAATCAGCAGGCCATGGGCCGCCGCACCGGCTTGCTCCTGGCGATGTTCATGCGGATCGCCTTGCTGTTCGCCATCGCCTGGGTAATCGGGCTGACGCGCGAGCTGTTCAGCCTTCCCCGCTTCTGGACGGCCGAAAGCGGCGATCGCCACGCGATCACCGGCCGCGACCTGATCCTGCTTTTCGGCGGCCTGTTCCTGATCGGCAAGGCCACCTACGAAATCCACGACAAGCTGGAAGGCCAAGCGGGGCATGACGCCGGCCAAGGCCGTGCCTCGCTGACGTCGGTGCTGATCCAGATCATGCTCCTGGACCTGGTGTTTTCGCTCGACTCGGTGATTACGGCCGTCGGCATGGTGCAGACCCGCGTCGACGCCCGCTGGATCGGCCTTACGATCATGATCACCGCGGTCGTGATTTCGATCGCCGTGATGCTGGCTTTCGCCGAGCGGATTGCCGGCTTTGTCGAACGGCACCCGACGATGAAGATCCTGGCCTTGTCGTTTCTGATCCTGATTGGCGTGATGCTGGTCGCGGAAAGCTTTCACGCTCACATTCCCAAGGGATACATCTACTTTGCCATGGCCTTCTCGCTGGTCGTCGAGCTGTTGAACATGCGCTTGCGCAAGCTTTCCGCCCCAGTCAAGCTGCACCAGAGCTACGTGAAGGAGCCCGGAGTCCACGTGGCGGACTCCCGAGTGTGACGGCGCCCCTTGCCGTTCTCACCCCTTTTTGCCGCTCATCCCATCCCTCCGATCCACTCTCGGCGGATCTGCCCTCCTTCTGCTTTTCCTCCCTGCACCCCCACGCCCGACTGCTCGCCCGCGCCCCACACGCCGCACAAGTGCTCCATTGCGCGCTCTCCGCAAAGCCCGAAAAACGCGCGCCGGCCTGATCGGACCCAAGAACGGCCGTCGATAAATATCCGCACGCGGCCGTCCCTCCACTTAATCAGGAGCTCAGCGATGAAAACACGACTTGCCTTCGCGGCCGTCGCCTTGGCCGGCGGAATCTGGTCGGCCGCGGGCAGCCAGGCCCAGGCCTTTCACATCCTCGAGCGGTTGCTCGGTCACCGGACGGGTTGCGGCGGTTATGACATGGGATGCGGCGGTCACCACGTCGGCTTTGCCGGCGGCTGCGGGCTCTTCGGGCATGGCCGGCTGGGATGCCTCCGGGGCCGCCTGTCGGGGTGCCATGGTTTCGGCCTGCGCAACATTTTCGCCCTGGGACACGGATGCCGGTTCGGCGCAGGCTGCGCCGGCGCCGCCGGGTGCGATGGCTGCTCCGGCGGATCATACGTGACCGGCGTTTATGGCCAGCCGGCCTACAACGAAGGACGGACGGTCGTGGAAGGCCAGCGAGCTCCAGCCCCGGCATCGATCTACCGGGAGGTCGCCTTCCACCACGACGCCTCCTCCATGCAACAGGGCTTGCACGCTTTTTGGGCCGGCGACCTGGCTCAGGCCGAGCAAGCCTTTACGGCCGCCAGCGCGGCGGACGCAAGCAATCCGATGGCGTTTTACTTCCTGGCCCTGACCCAGCATCGGATGGGTGATGTCGAGGCGGCGGAGCCGACCCTGGCCCGCGCCGCCGAGCTGGAACGCCAAGCGCCCGTGCTCGACTGGGGCCGGCGAATGGAGCGCGTCCAAGGTCAACACCGGCTGTGGCTGGAAGAAACCCGCCGCGCCGAACTCCAACGCTAAACGTTTCGCCGAATAGCAACCGGAGGCCCTCGAACATCTGCCGAGAGATGTTCGAGGGTCTTGCCTTTTGAAGGCAGAAGGATGAAGGATGAAGGATGAAGTACGAGGAGAAGCGCGTTGTGTGGTCGAGGAGCAGCACCT
>JBBDNX010000203.1:0-6033 GCA_040877345.1 Pirellulales bacterium | reverse complement strand
TCGCGCTGGCCACGGCCGATGGGGGTCATGGCGTCGATGGCCTTGATGCCGGTCTGGAGCGGTTCGCGGACGGGCTGCCGTTCGGCGATGCCGGGCGCCTGCGATTCGACGGGGCGGCGCTCCGCCGTGACGATCGGTCCCTTGCCGTCCAGCGGGTTGCCGAGCGGATCGACGACGCGGCCGACAACGGCGTCGCCCACCGGCACGCTGAGGAGCTGGCCGGTGCTCTTGACTTCGTCTCCCTCGTTGATGCCGAGGAAGTCGCCCAGGATGATCACGCCCACCGAGTGCTCTTCGAGGTTGAAGGCCAGCCCGATCACGCCGCTGGGAAACTCGACCATCTCGCCCGCCATGACGCCCGACAGGCCGTAGACGCGGGCAATGCCGTCGCCCACTTCGAGGACACGGCCGACCTCGCGGACGTCGATCTGCGACTGGTACTGCTCAATTTCTTGCTGGATGACTGAAGCGATCTCGCCGGCGTTGAATTTCATGGACGCTCCTGTTGATCATCTGTCCCCGGACCCGTGCCAGGCGAGTGGCCACCGAGCCGTCGAATACGGTATCTCCGACACGCAGCACGACGCCGCCGATCAGGTCCGGATCGACCACGCGGACCAGCTTGGGCTCGCCGCCCAGCATGTCATGCAATTGCTGTTTGATCTGCCCGGCCAGATCTTCGCCCAGCGGAGTCGCCGTGAAGACCTCGACCCGCCGCCGCCCCAAAAGCTCGTCGTACAGCCGCCGGGCCGTGCCGTAGATGCCCCGCAGGTAAACGAGCCGGTCGTGGCCGGCCAGGACCTTGAGAAAGTTGAGCAGCAGCGTGGAGGCCCGTCCGCCCAGCGTCCGCTCGAGCAGGGCGACTTTGTCGTCGGAAGAAACGAGCCTGGAGGTGAGCACCTTTTCGAAATCGCCGAAGACGTCCAGCACGTCGGTGATGAACGAGTGCAACTCCTGCAGCACCGCTTCGGACTGCCCGGCGTTTTCGGCGGCGCCCAACAGCGCGCGGGCATACACGGCGGCGACCTGCTGGCCGGCCGGATCCACAAATGCTTTTGCGATATGGCTGGTGCTGGCTGCCATTCAATCAGTTCCTGCGAGGGTCGCCCTTGGGAAAGCTGGCCATGGCCTCCTCGATGAGCCGGTTATGGTCGGCCGCGCCTAAGTTGGTGCGGATGATCTTCCCGGCCAGGTCGACCGCCATGTTGGCGCTGGTCTCGGCCAGTTCCTTGAGCGCCTGGGCCGTGGCCGTTTCGATCTCGCGGCGTCCGCGGGCCACCTCGGTCTGGGCGTCGGCGCGGGCCTTCTCCACGATCTCCTGGGCGGTGTGCTGGGCGTCGCGGCGCGCCTCGTCGATGATCCCCCGCACTTCGTCCTGCGCCTTGGCCAGCTTCCGCTCGTACTCGGCCAGCATGGCCCTGGCTTCGTCGTGGCTGCGCTGGGCGGCGGCGATCTGCTCGGCGATCCGCCTCTCCCGGCGGTCCAGCCCCGCCGCGATCGGCCCCCAGGCAAACTTCCGCAGCACAAGGAACAACGCCACGAACACGACAAGCGTCCAGATCGCCAGGTCGGTCTCCCAGGTGAGCGGACCGCCGCCGCCCGCAGACCCGCCCTGCGTGCCGCCGGCGCCAGCCGCATGCTCGTCGGCTTCGACAGGCGCTGAGGCGCTGTGGCTCGCCCGTGCGCGCTGGTCAGCCTCCTCGCCGTACGCCCCGCCTCGCGCCAACAACCCACCCGCCAGTGCGGCGGCTAACGTGATACAACAGAACTTCAGCGCCCGCATCGGTGCAACCTTCCGGGGAACCTGTGTTCTATGGTTTCAAGACGCAGATGGTCACTACAAAGACAAGATGCAGATGATCAGTCCAAAGAACGTGGCACCTTCGATCAGGGCCGCGGAAATGATCATCGCGGTCTGAATGTTTGCGGCGACCTCCGGCTGGCGGGCCATGCTTTCCACCGCGTGCGATCCGATCCGGCCAATCCCCAGCCCTGCGCCGATGATGATCAGACCGGCCCCGAAGGCGCCGCCGGCCAGGATGGTCGTCGTGGGCCCCTGGGCCATGGCCGGCGAGGCGGTCAGCACGACCGCGAAAGTGATGGCTGCGATCCTGACTAGCATGCTCACTTGTAGCGTCTCCTTATGTAAAGCTCGAAATTGCTGAACGTGTCCAACAGCCCCTAATGGGGATGCACGGCCATGCCAATGAACAGGGCCGACAAGAAGGTGAAAATGTAAGCCTGCAGAAAGGCCACCAAGATCTCCAGCAAGCTCAAGGCCGTAGCGCCAAAAATGCTGGCCGGCACCACGCCGTACCACAAAACCGATCCGGCGGTCTGGGCGATGAAACTCACGATCACCACCAGCACGACGTGGCCTGCGAACATGTTGGCCAACAGGCGCACGGCCAGGATCACGTGCTTGATGCAAAGCCCGGCGACTTCGATGGCGAACATCATGGGGATCAAAGGCACCGCCAACACCAGCGGCAAGTCCATGTGCGGCACCTGCGCGGTCCAGAAGCGCACCGGGCCGAGCTTGCTCATCCCTGCGGTTATCGTCACCAGGAAGGCCACCGCGGCTAAGGCGCCGGTAGTTGCCAGCGCCCCGGTGGGGCTGCCGGACCAGGGCAGCATGCCCAGGAGGTTACAGGTGAGCACGAAAAAGAACAGTGTCCACAGAAATGGCAGGAACTTGTCGGCGTCGTGCTTGCCGATCGCAGGCCGCGCCACCTCGTCGCGGAGGTACAACAGGATGCCCTCGAACAGGTTCCAGAGCCGACCCCTCGGCGCCGGCCCCCCGGCCATCCTCCGCGCCAGCGGAATGAACAGCAGCACGAGCAGCAGGGCGGCGACGACTTCAAGCACCATGAACTTCGAAAGCCCGAAGCCGTGTGCCTCGTAGCCATGCTCCGTCATTTCCAGGCGGGCGCCGAAAATCTGGGGGATCAGAACCTTGCCGTCGCTCGCCAGGAAACGCGGCACCTCAAAGTAATATGCATCCTGCACGTGCCCCAAGAGGTGCTCGGGCTGCATCGAATCAGCCATGCTTCAAACCTCTTGACGGCGGCGCCTGACGCGGTAGAGACAAAAACGTTTCCGTGGTCAACGCGACCAGGAAAAACGCAATCAGAGAATAATAAACCGTGCCCGTCCCGGCCAGGCCCGGCCATTGCCCCTGGACCGCAAGCGCCCAGGCCAATGGCACGCCTGTCCGCGCGCCCATGCCCGCCAGCCACCCCAGCAAGAAATCACCGCGCCGCGACCTTTCGCTGATCCACAGCGCCAACAGCGAACCTGCCAGGCAGGCGGCTGCCGCCCAGGCCGACGCGGTGATCCCGGCGGACCCCGCATGCCCAGCAGCCAAAGGAAGCGCCACAAGCCAAGCCGCTGCCACCGCCGCGCACAGCACCCATGCGCGCTGGCCTAAGGGCAGGGCGGCAACACGCGACAGCCGACCGGCAATCCAACCGTCTCCAGTCACGCAGACTACTTCCCTTCGGCTGAATCGTCACCCCGCTTCAGCATCCGCAGCAGGTGCCAGATGCCGCCTACCATTCCGGCCGCGAACCCCACTACGGCAAACAGGATTTCCGTCCCTAGTTGCCCGTCAATCCAAAGTCCAACGAGGCCGGGAATCACCATCTCGACAGACACCGTGATGATCCGCGACGCCCAGGCGGCAGCGACGACTATCGGCGGGCGTTCATCGGACGAGTGTGTCACAGACGGAGAACCACCGCCGCCGAGCGCTGGCACGGCGGCCTTTCCGCAAGCGGCTTGGCTCGTTGAGCTTCGGCCGGGTTTGCCGCCCCGACAAGCTCGGTTGCGACCGGGCAGAACCCATCACGGTTGAACCCGCAGCATGCACGTAGGAATCTAACGCGACTCCGGGGGGGTGTCAACGGACGGGCGGCCAAGATTCGTGTTTTTTTTCACAAAGTCCTGAATGTCGTCATAACACATGCTGCCGCTTCGATTTGTGACCCGCAATAACTGCGGCCAAATGGTATCGTGGCCGGCTGCTCGGCGGGTCCGCTCGGTGTACAGGCGGAAGCTCCCCGGAAAGCGCGCCGGCGGTCCAACTTACGCCCGGCCCCATGCCGATTTCGCGCTTGGCGCGATTGTAGCAGTTTTGTGGGCTCGGTAGTTTAAGTTGTTGGAGTCAAAGGTGATGCGGCGTTGTTTTTTTCCCCAATACGCTGCGTTTGGGCCCTTTGTCGTTGCGTTATGGCATCACGTCGGTTAAACTCAAACTTGTCAAAATCCTACCTGCCATACCATTAGCGGCCTTTTGGCACAAGAAACCGCCCGACGCAACGCAGGGGTGCTTTAAATAGTTCGATAACCGGAAGTTATCGCGACCACAACGACGAGTCATGGACGACGCTCGGGATGCCTCGACCACGGCTGGCACGCGCCCCTTTTTTGAGGACACGTGCATGCCACGCAACCGGGAGACATGTCCAACAATGACTCCAGATACGCTCAGCAACTACACCTGCAAAGACCTGGCGAAGATGGCCAAACGCCGGGGCGTTCGTGGCTGGCACTCGATGCGAAAGGACCAGCTCGTGCAGGCGCTGGTCCGCATGGCTCGGGCCCGCTCGTCGCACGCCAGCCGCGCCTCGGCCGCAAAGATCGGATCGCAAGCCAAGCTCAGCGCCGCCGGTAAGGCCAAGGCCAAGGCCGCCGCGCCTCGCCGCTCGGCCGCGGTCGCCGCCTCATCGGCTCAGGGCGCCAAGCGCAGGCGCGACCGCGCTGACAAGAGGACGGCAAACGGAATGAATTCCGTTCTACGCGGCCATGCCGCCGCTTCCAAGTCGAAGAACCGCTACCTCAGCCGCCGCCTGGAGCAGGTTAAGGCCAAGCTGGATCATTCCAAGAACCTGGCCGGCCTGCACGCCAACGGCAAGCCGCATGTTGCCAAAGACCGCCTGGTGGTGATGGTGCGCGGTCCCTACTGGCTGCACGCCTATTGGGAGCTGACCCGGCAGGGAGTGGAACGGGCCCAGGCGGCCATGGGACAGGAATGGCACGCCGCCAGGCCGGTGCTCCGCGTGCTGCAAGTGTCGGCGGGTGCGACCACCAGCTCGGCGGAGAGCCTGGTGCGCGACATCGAAGTGCACGGCGGCGTGAACAACTGGTACGTGGACGTCAAGGATCCGCCCAAGAGCTATCGACTGGATATCGGTTACCTGGCTCCCAGCGGCAAGTTCTTCGTGCTGACGCGCAGCAACATCGTCAGCACCCCCAAGGCCGGTTCCAGCGACGCGCTGGACGAGAACTGGAGCGAGGTGGCCGAGGACTTCGACAAGATCTACGCGATGAGCGGCGGCTATGCGCCGGAAGGCCCCAGCGTCGAGCTGCAGGAGCTGTTCGAAGAGCGGCTGAGGCGTCCGATGGGCTCGCCGATGGTCACGCGGTATGGCGCTGGGGCCGACGGCTTGCTGCCTAGAAAGCGGGAGTTCTCCTTCGAGGTCGATGCCGAATTGATCGTGTACGGGGTCACCCAGCCGGACGCCCACGTGACTCTGCGGGGAGACCCGGTGAAGCTGCGTCCGGACGGCACGTTCACGGTCCGCTTCAGCATGCCCAACTGCCGCCAGGTCATTCCCGCGGTGGCTTGCAGCCGCGACGGTTTCGAGCAACGCACGGTGGTGCTGGCCGTCGAGCGCAACACCAAGACGATGGAGCCCTTGATCCGCGACGGCAACGAGTAAGAAGCCTTGCCCGGGGGCGGGTCGCCCGTGGATTTGGGTCTGGTTGCCGCATCCCCTCCGCCTGGTTGCCCCGCTGGCGCGGGCTGCCTGGTCCACGGTCTGCTGCTCGGTTAGCCACGGTCTGCTACTTGGGTAGGTTGTGTCGCAAGATATCTTTCACATCCTGGAGGGGTGGGAGTTCTCGCCGGACCAGATTGCCGTCCGCAGTATCCGCGGGGACGACGGGCGCGAAAAAATCCAGATGCGGCTCGACCTGGGCCTGTTGCAAATGGAGGTCGACGGCCGCCCCGATGGGCAGCGCCCGCAAGGC
>JBBDNX010000202.1:0-1176 GCA_040877345.1 Pirellulales bacterium | reverse complement strand
CTGTTCAGGAATTAGACCTGTCCCGTTTCCTAGTCCCCGTTTCCTAGTCCGCGGCATGCTCATCCAAACGACTTGGCGTGGGTGCCCAGCGGCCGCCGCCGATCAGGAGTCAGGGGTCAGGCGCCATCCCGGCCCGAAGGGGACCTCGTGCCTTTTCGTGGCTATCCTCCTTTGCGCCTTGGCGCCTTTGCGCGCCGTCCCAAGCACGAAGCCCCAAGCACCCCCTTAGTGCTGGAACAAAAACTCGGGGTGGTTAACGAGCGCCCAGAGGATGTCCTCGGCCGTGGCGCGGCGGTCGGCTGAAGAGCTCAACTGGCCGGTCAACGCGGCCAGCTCCTCGGCGGTAGGAAATCGCGAGAGCGATGCCAGGAAACACTCTTCAACCAGCGCACTGTCGTCGGCCCCGGCGGAGAACAGCCGGGCGATGCGCCCCTGGGCGGAACGGACCTTGGAATCGACCACGCGGCCGCCGACCAATTCCAGGGCCTGGCCGAGGTTCGAGTCGCCGTCGCGCTCGCAGGCACAGGCCAGCGCGCGGGCAGGTCGGCCGAACGTGCTCAGGAAGCGATGGTTGAACTCGCCGTCGGGCAGCTCGGTCGCCCGCAGCCCGGCCGGAAAGCCGGCGAACTTTTCGCGATCGCCCGTGGCCTGGCCGATTGCGTCCAATAGCTGCTCGGCGCCCAAGAGCCGCGGCCGGTAATGCGAAAAGTAACGCTCGTCGTCCGCCTGGCCGCCGGCCGGCACCGAGGCGAGTTGATACGTCCGCGAGAGCATGATCGTGCGGATCAGCTCCTTGCGGTCATAGCCCTGCTCGACGAAGCGAGCGGCCAGCCAATCGAGCAGCGCCGGGTGCGACGGCGGGTTCGAGCTGCGGAAATCGTCTACGGGCTCGACGATGCCGCGCCCGAATAGTTGGTGCCAGATGCGGTTGACGGCCGCCCGGGCGAAGAAGGGATTGTCCGGGGCGGTCATCCAGGCCGCCAGGCGTTCCCGCCGGTCGAGGCCCGCATGTTCCTGCTCGCCCGACGTGTCGTCGGCAATCGCTCCCAGGGGCCGCGGGGCGACGGGCTGGCCCGTGCGGCCATGGTTCAGCTCGCCCTGGCGGGTGGTGATGATCGTTTCTTCCTTGTCGTACTGGTGGTTGTAGAAGGGCCCGTCGCGGTACTTGATCCGGTT
>JBBDNX010000201.1:0-6045 GCA_040877345.1 Pirellulales bacterium | reverse complement strand
GCAACAGGTCGAAGCAGCCGCAGCGCGCCAGGTAGATTAGGGGCGACGCATTGACGACTGCCGGCTCAACCACGCTCAATCTCTCCGCGCAGTTGCTCCAGGTCGACTTGAAACGCGGGCACCTGTTCCCGCGCAAGGGCCATGAGGAAGTCCGTCCGGTCCAAGCCGGCAATCTCAGCGGCTTTCTCTTGCGAGATTGTTCCGCGCGCGTACCAGTGTATCGCCGCCGCAAGCCTCATTTCGCGAACGAACTCCGCCGGCGATTGACGGAGAGCGGAGAGGACTTCGTCAGGGATTTCCAAGGTCATTATCGGCATTGCAGCTCTTCCCGTGATCGCATCGGATTCATGCTAATTGACCGCATGCCGCGGGCATAGAGGAAGAAAATAAGCCAGGGGAACGAATACCGGACGGGATCAGCCGCCAGGCAAAAACGTGCTGCCCAGACGGCACTGCTCGGAGCTGCCGGCACGATGGCAGCTTAACCCAGCAGTGGCACGGGAGGGATTCCTACCAACCCGCCTTTTCAGGCAGCTTCCCTGGCCGTCCCAAATTACCCAGTCGTCAGAATCCGTTTATTGCTCAAGTTCCTTACGACCGGAACCGATAGATAACGTGATTCAGCGCACACGCGACCTATGGCCGGACCAAATTGCCCATGCACTCGGCGCGAAACATCAGCCATGCCCCTCACCTGGCGGCTTCTGAAGGGGCAAGTCCGCGGGTGGTGATCCGGCTCCCCGATCTGGCAATGGCTGATGCCGGCGCCGTCTTTCCGGCGATTCGAACGGCCGAGGATGGCAGCGCGCCGATTGCAGAAGGCATTGAATCGGCCCCGGTCCGCCCGCCAGAGGCCGAGACAGCGCCGGCTGGATCGCAGCATGTAGCGCCCGGCGAGCACCGGGCCCGGCCCCGCCTGGCCCTGCTGGTCGATAACCTGGCCCGACGATCGGTGCGAAGCACGCTCGCCTCTTTGAGCGCGGTTTATTTCGTTCTCCAACAACCCAAGGCCTGGCTGGCCATCGCTTCGGCCCTGGCGGTGCAGGTGATCGCGCCCCTGTTGTTCAATCGCGCGCCCGAGCCTGGGCCATCGAAAGCACCTCCAGCCTGGTCGGCCCGCCAGTTGCCGGCCACGGCGGGGAGCCCGGCCGGAAGGTCGGCGGACGCCGGGCCGGTGGAGATTGTCGTGCCGCAGCCCGACGGTTTCGAATCGCCAGCGCGCGCGTTGCGGGCGGAGCAAGATCCGGCCATGCCAAACCATGAAATGGCCCCGGCGGGCGAAACTGCACCCATGGATGTCGACTTGGCGCGACAACCGCCGCAGTCCGACGACCCGGCCCTGCGCGTGGCCATCCGGCCGAACGTTTGGCCCGCGTTCAAATCAAGCGGTGCAACGATCGAGCCGGGGGTGGCCACGCTGGGGGGCATCGAGCCCTTGGACAGCGCCGCCGGCGATACCGCGCTAAACGGACGCCAACCATGAGCACGCTCGACCAGGCATTCATCCGCGCCTATCAGAAACAGGACCAGCAGGTCTCGACCGCACAGCCAGCCGGGCAAGGACGGGCCGGGCATCCGCCGATCGCGGCGCCGCACATTCCGCTTGCCTCGGTGACGCCTGCCTCAGGCCGAGCCGCGCATCCACCGGCCGCAAGTGCCCCGGCCGCCGTCGAAACGTCCAAGGCGTTGGAACCGATGCTCCCCGCGTATGAGGTGCAGCGGTTCGAGTGGCCCGACGCCGTCAATCGACTGCTCGAAGATCCGGGCGGCTATTTCTGCGATTATTTGCCGGCCTTGACCGGGGCAACGCGGCCCAGGTCGATCCTGGTGACCGGCTGCCGCCGCGGCGAGGGACGCACTACGCTCGCCATGGCGCTGGCCCGCCTTGCCGCCGGCAAGCTTGGCAAGGTTGCCTTGGTCGAAGCCGACTTTGGGCGTCCGCAACTGGCCGACCAGTTGGGCATCGTGCCCCAGGCGGGCTGGCAGGACCTGCTGTTCGGGCAGCAGCCGCTGAGCGAAGCGCTGGTGGAGTCGCTGGCCGAGCCGGTCACGCTGTTGCCGGCGACCTCGCTGGCCTTCGGTGCCCGCACGGCCAGGGTCGCGACCCGCGTGCAATCCGTGATCGAGTCGCTGGTCCACCAATACGCGCTGGTTTGTATCGACGGCGGCCCGTGGATCGGTGCGGCGGGCGATCGCCGGATGTCGATCCTCGACTGCCACCCGATGATCGACGCCGCCCTGGTGGTTCGCGACACGCGCCACTCGACCATGGAAGATTGCCAGGCCGTGGGCCGGTCGCTGGCGCGGTACGGCATCGCGCAGTGGGATATTGTGGAAACCTTCGTGCGAGCCTGACATGTACGAGTCTTACTGGCGGCTCAACTCCAAGCCCTTCGAGTCCGGCGGCGATACGCGGCTCTATTATCCGGCCGAGTCGCACCAGGCGGCGCTGCTCAAGCTGCGCTATGCAATCGAGAGCCAGCGGCACGCGGCCCTGCTGGCCGGCGAGCCCGGCACCGGCAAGAGTCTGCTGGTGCGGATGCTGGCCCAGCAATTGCCCGAACGGTACAGGCCGGTGGTCCACTTCGATTTTCCACAGTTGCCCGCGGCCGAGCTCGTGACCGCTCTGGCCGCACGCCTCGATCCGGCGCAGGTGCCTGCTGCGTCGTCGCTGGCCGAGGCGGTGGAGCGAATCCAGCGGACACTAGCCGACAACGCCGCGCAGGGGCGGCACGCCGTGGTGGCCATCGACGACGCGCACCTGCTCGACGACGGCCGGGCCTTCGATGCGATGCGGTTACTGATGAACTTTGAGGCGGCCGCCCGCCCCGTGCTGACCATACTGTTCGTCGGCCAGCCATGCCTGGCATCGACGATCGAGCGCAAGACGTCGCTCGACGAGCGGATCGCGAGCAAGTGCCTGCTGCGTCCCCTGTCGCTCGATGAGACGACCGCCTACGTCGAGCACCGCCTGCGCGCGGCAGGCGCCACGCGGTCGATCTTCGAGGCAGATGCCCTGGAGGCCCTGTTTTACCTGACGCAGGGCGTGCCGCGCCGCATCCACCGCCTGGCCGACCTGGCCTTGCTGATCGGCTTTGCCGAGGAACGCCCCACGGTCGCCGCCGCGCAAGTCGAGGCGGTGGCCCAAGAGCTGCTGGTTACGGTGGCGGCATAAGAAGAAGGGGCGGAGGAAGGGGGACAAGGACTGGGGCACGCTGACGCTTTGCCACCAGCCACCCGACCGACCTCTGACCTCTGACTTCCGACCTCTGTCCTAGAAGCGGCCGCGGCGGCGCTCTTTGCTGGGCAGCACCTCGAGGCAGGTGGTCCACCAGCCAGTCAGGATGGTCTGCTGGAATTCGTCCGGCAGACGTTCGGCTGCCATCTCCCGTGCCAGCCTGAGGTGGTCATACTCGACCGGCACGAAGTCGACGAGCAGGCCGCCGGACGGTGAATGCTCCACGAGCGTATACCAGACGTTTGTGCGGCCGTCGTTCTCGGGGCGGCCCAGTGCGCCCACGTTCACGAAGCTGCGGCCGCGGGCCAACTGCCGCTGCCAATGGATGCCCGTGTGCGTCGCCAGGATCAGGTCGGCGGCGTGGTCGTCGGCCAGCTTGTCCAGAAAGTGGGTCGGCGTAGTCGACTCCCAGAGGAACTCGTTCACCTTCCGCGGGCTGCCGTGGCACAAGAGCAGCTTTGCCGGCCCAAGCTGCAGACGCATCTGCGGCGGCAAGCTTTGCAGCCAGCGCCGGTTGGCGGCCGAAGTGTTGGCCAGAGTGTAGTCGAAGCTGATCTGGGCGAAGTAGTTGTCGCGCGGGTCGGTGTACCCGCAACGGCAATCGTCGAGCTCATGCCCAACCGAATGGTCGTAGTTGCCTTGGATGCAGTGGACGCCGGCTTCGCGGAGAATCGGAAACGCGCGGTCCGGGTGCGGCCCGAAAGCTCCCAAGTCGCCCAAGCAATAAATCGCCTCAGCTCCTCTGTCCCGCGCGCTGCGGATCGCTGCCCCCAGCGCCAGGTAGTTGCTGTAGACGCCTCCAAAACACGCAATCCGCGTCGCCACTATCTCGCTCCGTTGCCCCGCGATGGGTTCGAGCAGATGGCTCCGTGCTGGTAGCAGGTGGAGCATGCGCCGTGCCGCATTTCGTAAGGCCGCAACGACTCGGACAGCGTATCGCCCAAGCGGGCATCGGGCGACTCGATCAGGATGGGGCAGACGCAGACGCCGCGGTCGGTCACGGTGCGGCTGTGCTCGCAGATCAACTGGGTGGCATCGAAACCAGCCATCATCTCCCGGGTGACGCGCTCGTCGTCGGCATAGCCATGGGTCCGGGTCGATTCGGCCCCCAGCCGCAGCGTCGGCAGGATCTTGATGCGGGGCCTTTTGTAGCCGACGCTTTTCAACGTCTCAACAAAGGCCGCCACAACCGATGCATCCCGCGCATCGTTCCAGGTGCGGGCGGCGGTGATGATCGGCAGAAAGCCGTGCTCCACCAGCATGGCGACTCCGCGCATGGCCCGCTCGAAGGTCCCCTCGCCGCGAATCGGGTCGTTGGTTTCAGGCGAGAAGCCGTCCAGCGACACGCGGAACTCGAGGCTGTAGAGGCTGGCTGCCTCGGCTCGGGCCAGCGTTTCGAGCCACTCGTGCTTGCAGATGGTGCCGTTGGTCAGTACGGTGGCCGGGCCGTAGCGAAGCGTCTCGCACAGGATGGCCGTCATGTCGGGGTGCAGGAAGGGCTCGCCGCCGGTGTAGTAATACTCCTTGACCCCCAGCGGCAGCGATTCTTCCAGCCGGCGGCGCACCTCGTCCAGCGAAAGGTATCCGAAGGCGTCGTTCTTAGGGCTGCAACTGATGAAGCAGTGCCGGCAGGAGAGGTTGCAGAGCGTACCCGTGACCTGGAACCAGAGATCGTCCAGGTGCGAGATGGGGACCTCCCCCGGCGGGCTGCTGGCGTGCCAGGCGCTGATCGATGAGGCACTTGTCATGGCCGGGGCTTCCCCGCAGTTGCATAGAGGTCGAGATCGGCCCGGTCGGCCACGATCGAAAACACCTGGCGGACCTGGTCGAAGCCGGTGGAGAGCAAGAAGTTCGAGTTGCGGCCGTAGCTTTTGGCTCCCAGGATGTAGAAATTCGGCTCCGGGTTCAACAGCGCCGACGCGGTGGACGGCGGCTGGTCGAGGCAGTCGCGCGATGGATGGGCGGCCAATTGGGCCGCCAGTTTCATCGGTCCAGAGGTCGCATAACACGCGTGGACCTGCAGCTCGGCAAACAGGCTGTTGTCGGGCCGGTAGCCGACGTTGGCGATGATTCGATCCACCGCGACGGTTTCCGCCGGCCCGTCGTGGGACAAGTGGACCAGAAAGGAATCCTTGTCCGCCTGCCACTCGACGCCGTCGACCATCGTGCCGGAGCGGTGCTGGACCGCGCCGCCGCTTGCAGCCAGGGCATTGGCCGCCTTGGCCATCCGCTCACGTTCGCTCAAGCGGTCGCCGGGCACCAGGCGGACCGGACCGCCGGCGGGGCCGTCGGCCGGATCGGGCGGACGGCGAGTGATCCAGGTGATTTGAGTGCCGGGGCTCTGGGCCGCCAGTTCGGCAAGCAACACGATGTTCGTGGCAGCCGAATAGCCGGAGCCGATGACCAACACGCGGCGGCCCGCGTAGCTGGCGCGGTCGCGGCCCAGGATGTCTGGAAGGCCATATTCGATCCGATCCGCGAGTGCCCGCTCGCCCACCGCCGGTATACCCCCTCGCCCCAGCCAATTGTGGTTGCCATAGATGCCCGTGGCGTCGATCACCACGTCGGCCTGGGCGGTGCGCTCCTGCCCGCCGCTGTCGAGCAAGATGCGGAAGAGGTCGTCGCCGCGCGATTCATCGCCCACCAGGTCGCCCTTCAGCCACTGCGTGCGGCCAACCGCCACGACGCAGGTCTGCTCGTGGATGCTCCCCTCCAGGAGATCAGACCGGGCCAGCGGCAGCAGATAGCGCTCGGCATGCTCGCGGCCCGTCAGTAAGGCGTCGTCGTCCGGCGGCCGCCAGGCAGGA
>JBBDNX010000200.1:0-6053 GCA_040877345.1 Pirellulales bacterium | reverse complement strand
GGCCATCCACCGCATGCACCATCAGCACTCCGACGAGCAACCCGACCCGCACAGCCCGCTGGTCACTTTTTTCTGGAGCCACGTCGGCTGGCTGCTGGTGGACAACCGCGAGCTGAACAGCGTGTTGACCTACGATCGCTATGCCCGCGACATCCTCCGCGATCCGTTCTACTTCGCCTTCGAGAGGAACCTGCTCTGGGTCTGGGTGAACCTGGCCCAGTGGCTGGTGTACTACCTGGGCGGCTTCGCGGCCGGCTGGCTGGCCACGGGCACCGTGATGGGCGGCGTGCAGTTCGGCTTGAGCCTGCTGGTCTGGGGCGTGGTGGTGCGGACCGTGGCGGTCTGGCACATCACCTGGAGCGTCAACTCGCTCAGCCACCTCTGGGGTTACCGCAACTACGAGACCGACGAGAACAGCCGCAACAACTGGTTCGTGGCGCTGGTCAGCAACGGCGAAGGCTGGCACAACAATCACCATGCCGACCAGCGCAGCGCCTCGCACGGGCACTACTGGTACGAGTTCGACGTCACCTGGCTCACGATCGCGCTGTTGGCCAGGCTCGGCCTGGCCCGCGACGTCGTCCTGCCCGGGAACAGGCTGGAGGCTGTAGACTGTAGGCTGTAGGCTGTAGGACGACGACCGCCGGGTGCCTGGTGGCACAACTGTAGGCTGGAGGCTGTAGACTGTAGGCTGTAGGAACAGCCGAACCGCGAGTATTCGGGGTGGCTGGGGCAAAGCGGTAGCGTGCCCCAGTCTTTGTCGTCACGCATCGTCTCCTGTATTATTCCTCCTTCCTCCTTCTGCCTTCCTCCTTCTGCCTTTCCCCATGCCTCTCACGCCCAGCAAGATGCGCCGCGAGGATCTGCCCGCGGGCGACTGCCTCTGCAACTACTGCTCGGCCAAATGCTGCAAATACTTCGCCCTGCCGCTCGACACGCCGACGACGCGCAAGGACTTCGACTACATCCGCTGGTACCTGCTGCACGGGGAGGCCAGCGTCTTCATCGAAGAGGGGAGTTGGTACTTGCTGGTCCACACGCAGTGCAAGCACCTGCAGCCCGACAACCGCTGCGCCATCTACGAAACCCGGCCCCAAATCTGCCGCGACTACGCAATCGATAACTGCGAGTACGAAGAAAACTACGTCTACGAGCGGTACTTCGAGACGGCCGAGCAAATCGAAGAGTACGTCGAGGCGGTTCTGCCCAGCAAGGACCCCGGCCGCTTCCGCAGCCCGAGGCCGCCCCTGCTGCCCGTCATCAGTTAGCGGTGCGGCATGAGCGCTAAACGCATCGAGCCCCGCACGCTCAAGGGTTTCAGGGACTTTCTGCCCGAAACCATGATCCCCCGCGAGCGGCTGATCGACACCGCCCGCCGCGTCTATCGCTCCTACGGCTTCGCCCCCATCTACACGCCGGCCCTGGAATACCTGGACATCCTCACCGGCAAGGGGGGCGAGGAAACCGACAAGCAGCTCTACAAGTTCCAGGACCACGGCCAGCGCTGGGTCGGATTGCGGTTCGATCTGACCGTGCCGTTCGCCCGCTTCGCCGCCCAGCACTTCGATCAACTGGGGATGCCCTTCAAGCGATATCACATCGCCACGGTCTGGCGGGGGGAGAACACGCAGCGCGGCCGCTATCGCGAGTTCATGCAGGCCGACTTCGACACCATCGGCACGCAGTCGGCCGCCTCCGACGTCGAGACCGCCCTGGTCATCCACGACCTGATGCGGGCCCTGGGCTTCGAGCGGTTCACCATCCGCGTGAACAACCGCAAGCTGCTCACCGGGCTGTTGGAAAAGCTGGACCTGGCCGGGCAGTCGGGCTCGATCCTCCGCTCGCTGGACAAGCTGGCCAAGATCGGCCGCGCGGGCGTGGCCGAGGAGATGGCGGCCCATGCCGGTGCCAGCCGCGAGCAGGCCGAGCAGGTGCTGCGCCTGGCCGACCTCCAAGGAACCAACGACGAAATCCTGCGGGCCGTGGAGCCGCTGGTATCCGGGAGCGAGGCCGGCCGGCAAGGCGTGGCCCGGCTGGCGGAGCTGTTGTCGGCCGCGGCCGCCGGCGGAGTGCCCCGGGAGCGGCTGCGGCTCGATGTCTCGATTGCCCGCGGGCTCGATTATTACACCGGCACGATCTACGAGACGTTTCTCGACGACCTGCCCACGATCGGCAGCGTCTGCTCCGGCGGCCGATACGACGATCTGGCCAGCCTCTATACCGCGCAGCAGTTCTCCGGCATCGGCGCGTCGCTGGGCCTCGACCGCCTGCTGGCGGCCATGGAAGAGCTGGGCATGCTGCCCAAATCCGCGACCCCCGCGCAGGTCTTCATCGCCTACTTCGTCGAGGGCCGGCTCGACGACTACCTGCGGTTGGCGGCCCGGCTGCGTGCGGCCGGCGTGGCCGCCGAGCTGTTTCCTGATGCCAAGCGGCTGGGCCAGCAGTTAAAATACGCGGACCGCCGCGGCTTCCGGCTGGCGCTGATCGCCGGCGAGGACGAGCTGGCGGCGGGCCAGTGCCAGGTGAAGGACTTGGCGACCGGCGAGAGCCGGGTGCTGCCGCTGGACGACGAAGCGGGCGGGGTCGTCGGCGCGGTCCAGAGGCTGCTCGCCCAAGGGGGCTGAACCATGGCCAACCGCGAGAACCATTACGAGGCGGCCTTCGAGGAGTTCTTGAGGTGGCGCAAGATTCCTTACGTGGCGGTCGACGAGCGCCGCCGCAGCCTGATGGACCAGCTCTCGATCAAGAGTCTCGACTTCATCGTCTCGTCGTCGAAGGAGCGGATCTGGCTGATCGACGTCAAGGGGCGCCGCTTTCCGTCCGGCCTGCACAAGCAGTATTGGAAGAACTGGTCGACGCGCGACGACCTGGTGAGCATGGCCAGTTGGGAGAATCTGTTCGGCGACCGCTTTCGGGCCTTGTTTGTTTTCGCCTACAATATCATGGGCGACCGCTCGCCGCTGCCGGCCGAGCAGTTGTTCGAGTTCCGCGGGGTGCTGTACGGCTTTGTGGCCATCCGGCTGCAGCAATACGCGTTTTACGCCCGGCAGCTTTCCCCGCGATGGGACACCGTGATGATGCCGGTCGAGCGCTTCCGCGAGCTCGCCCAACCGATCCAGAGTTTTTTCTAGCCGGAGGTAGGCGAGCACAGCCCCGAACGGGGCGGCATTTAATAGCCGTGGGCGTAAGCCCACGGGATGGATCCCAACAACCCCCCAGCCCCCGAAGGGGGCGACAGTAACTGACAGAAGGGGACAGGAGCCAGAGTTTGTGATCAAGTCAATTGCCTCCGGGCGCCTGGAGCAAAGCGATAGCGTGCCTCAGCGATTGTAAAGGAGCGACAGATGAACTTCCTGCGGATGCTTCGTAATGTGCTCGTGGGCCTCACCGCCGTTCTGGCGGCTTGGTCGCCCGCGGTGGCCTCGGCTCAAACGGCGGCCGCCGATTCGGACAAGAGCTACGTCGGTCCTTACTTTCTGGTGGTGATGTTGATCGCCTTTGGGTTGATCATCGTCTGCAAGTCCGCTCGCCGCCGCGACGAGGTGAAGCCCATCGAGCAGCCCGCCGGCCCCAGCGAGTGAAGCAGGGAAGGGGGGAGACGGGGAAGGGGAGAAGGGGGGAGGAGGGAATCCCGACAAGGGGACACGGCGACAAGGCGACAAGGAGAACGAGAAGGGAAGAGCGCCAGAATTCCGGCCGGTGCCGGCCTGCGTCTTATTCCTCCTTCTGCTCCGCCTGCGGCGGACTTCGCGGCAAGGCCGCTCAGCTTCTGCCTTCTGCCTTCTGCCTTCCTCCACCCGCCCTTGGTGTTTTGAGGAACTTCGGTCCTTGCAGGGCATGGCCGCCCGCCGGCAGCGAGCGGCCGAAGAAGGCAGCGATCTCACGCACCACCGAGAGCTGCTCGGCGGGCGTGAGCTCGGGAAAGATCGGCAGGGCTAGCGTCTCGCGGGCCGCCCGCTCGGTCTCGGGCAGGCTGCCGGCCTGGTAGCCCAGGTAGGCAAAACACTGCTGGGCGTGCAGCGGCACGGGGTAGTAGATCTCCGTGCCGATCTTGCGCTCGGCCAGGTGCTGCCGCAGCGCGTCGCGCCGGCCGTCGAGCACGCGGATCACGTACTGGTTCCACACGTGCCGGCAGCTCGCCGCGGCCGAGGGGCGGCGGACCATGTCGTCCAGGCCGCAGCCGCCGAACAGCTCGTGGTAGCGGGCGGCCAGGCCTTGTCTCAGGCCGGTCCAGCGGTCGAGGTGTTTCAGCTTCACGTTGAGCACGGCTGCCTGGATGCTATCGAGCCGGCTATTGATGCCCAGTTGCTGGTGGTAGTACCGCGGCTCCATGCCGTGCACGCGCAGCAGCTTGAGGCGGGCGGCCAGCGGATCGGAGTTGGTGGTGAGCATGCCGCCGTCGCCGAACCCGCCCAGGTTTTTGGTCGGATAGAAGCTGAAGCAGCCCACGTCGCCGATCGCGCCCGCCCGTTTGCCAAAATACTCCGCGCCGATCGCCTGGGCGGCATCCTCAATGATCGGCAGGCCGTGCCGCTCGGCCACGGCGGCCAGCGGCGCCATATCCGCGCATTGCCCGTAGAGGTGGACCGGCAGGATGGCCTTGGTTTTCGGCGTGATGGCCGCCTCGACCAGTTCCGGCGCCAGGTTGAAGTGGTCCGGCTCGATATCGACGAATACCGGCTTGGCGCCCAGCCTGGCGGCGGCGGCCGCGGTGGCGAAGAAGGTATAGCTGGGCATGACCACTTCGTCGCCCGGCCCCACGTCGTGCGCCATCAGCGCCAGGAGCAGTGCATCGCTGCCCGAAGCGCAGGCGATGGCATGTTTAGCCTGGCAATAGCCGGCGATTGCTTCTTCGAGTTGCTGGCAATCCGGACCCAGCACGAAGCGTCCCGACTTGCAGACTCGTTCGACGGCCGCCAACAGCTCCATTTCGAGCTCGGCGAACTGCCGCTGCACATCGACCAGCGGCACCGGGCTTGTAGTGACCCCATTGATGGGGTCTTTCGTGAAGTGTTGCTCATCCCGGCGTGCCGGGACGTGAGCCGGCTGGTTCGCAGCGACCGGATTCATCCGATCTTGTTCGTAGTGACCCGGATTCATCCGGTCTTGTCTTCGCCTGGCATCCATGCCGTTTTGTTCCTGCTGAGGATCTTTTCCTGTTGGGTAGCGGGAGAGCGCCCGAATTCCGGCCCGGCCGTTCGTGGTGACCGGATTCATCCGGTCCTCGCTCGATGGCCATCCCTTCCGGATCATTCGCCTTGTCGGCTTGTCCCCTTGTCGGGATTCCGGCGGGCGGCTATGAATAAGCCCGGCGTGTTTTCCAGTCAATAGCACGCCGCTGGGCGGTGCCTGCTGGTATCGCGATTTCGCCCTCGCCGTAGCGGGATTCGCCAGAATTCCGGCCGCTGCCTCCGTCGTAGCCGGATTTGCCAGAATTCCGGCCGGTGCCCGGGCACCCGTCCTATTCTTCCTTCGGCCTTCTGCCCCTGCCTTTCCTGCCCCCTTCCCCCCCTTCCGCCTACGTAGCTCAACTAGCACCTAGTTCGTGGCAATAACTAAACCCTTATATCGAAAGGACTTGCTACTTTGCCGCGGGGCGCCGAGAGGTTTCGAACCGCTTTTGCCCGTATAACCAAGCCTTGGTGCCACGGGGCCCGTAGACCCCTGTTGCACGAGACAGCCCCTTCGCTCTTACCGACTAGACCCCTTCTTCCGGCTGGGCTAATGTGCTGGCTGACGCGCCTTCGTTTCGCGGCGGCGTTCGCGTTTCGCAATCGACGCGGCACGGGCCTGAAGATGCTCGTTTACGATGGCCAGGGGGTGCTCCGCCGCGACTGTAGCTCTGCCGGAAGGACACGGAGGATCGCCTTGTCCCCTTGTCGGGATTCCGGCGGGCGGCTATGAATAAGCCCGCCATGATTTCCAGTCAATAGCATGCCCTTGGGCGGAGCCTGCTGGTATCGCGATTTCGCCCTCGCCGTAGCGGTATTCGCCAGAATTCCCGCCCGCTACCTCCGTCGTAGCCGGATTCGCCAGAATTCCGGGCCCGTCAG
>JBBDNX010000199.1:0-1179 GCA_040877345.1 Pirellulales bacterium | reverse complement strand
GTACGGCTGAACTCGCCCATCCAGATGACGACGGTGTCCTGGAGCAATCCCCGCTGATCGAGATCTTCGATCAAGGCGCTCATCGACTGATCGAGCTGGGGCAGCTTGGTTTCCAGGGTGCTGAAGATGTCGGAGTGATTGTCCCAGCCGCCGAAATCGACCTCGACAAAGGGCACTCCCTCTTCCACGAGGCGGCGGGCCATCAGGCAGCCGCGTGCAAAGCCCGCATTGCCGGCGCGGCCGCCCACGGCACCATAGCGCTCGAGAAGCGGGCGCGGTTCCTTGTCGGTTTTGAAGGCGGCCATCTGCTTGCTGGTCATCAGGGTCAGCGTCTTGTCCAAGATCTTGGCGTGGTCGTTGGGCGCCTCCCCCCGCCCCTGCGAGGCGAAGTTCTTCTCGATGGCGGCCAGCGTCATCATGCGTTGCTGGAGCCGGGCCTGATCCAGGCCCATCCGCAGGTTGCGCACGTCGCCGTTGGAGTCGACGACGAAGGGGGCATAGGTCATGCCCAGAAAACCCGGTCCCACGCTGCCTCCGCCGACCGATACGAAGGGGGGGATCTCGAGATCCGGCTTTTGGCCGGCCAACTCGTGGCTGACGACGGCTCCGTAGCTGGGATGCTCGATGGCCGGATTGGGCACGTAGCCGGTGTGCATGTAATAGCGGCCGCGATTGTGGTCGGCCTCGCGCGTGCTCATCGAGCGGACCACCGCCATGTGGTGCATCTGGCGGGCCATCAACGGCATGTGCTGACAGATCTGCACGTCGCCGCTGGTGTCGACGGGGCTGAAGGGCCCGCCGGTGGCCGCGCCCGGCTTCAGGTCCCAGATATCCATGGTGCTGGGGCCGCCCCCCATCCAGAGCAGAATGGCGGCCTTGCCGCGTTTTTTCAGTTCCTGGGCGTTGGCGCGCAGCGCGGTGGTGAACTGGATTGCAGGCGCCGCCAATGCCGATGCCCCGGCCAGATGCTGGACAAAGTGCCGGCGCGTCATGCCGGCGGGGATGAGAGGGGAACGGGGCATGTCTGACTCCTGGGGGACGTTAGTGATTCAAAATGAACTCGTTGCTGTTCAGCAGGGCCCACCACATGTCTTCCAAGGCGGTGACGGGGCTCTGTTGCCGCGAGGCGAACAGCTCTCCGGCCCACTGGCGTTCCTTGGCTGAGGGCGTGCGAGCCAG
>JBBDNX010000198.1:0-1179 GCA_040877345.1 Pirellulales bacterium | reverse complement strand
CAAACCGCGCGACGATCCGGGCCCGCACCGCGCTGATTTCACCGCCCAGAAAGCGGGCCGTGTCGACCAGGTGGCTGCCGTGCGTGAGCATGTAATACCGCCGGCGCTCGGCCTTGGGATCGCCCGCCGGCTTGCGGGCCTGCCGGCTCACGGCTGCGATCGGCTGCAGGTTGTCGGTCATGGTGTAGCGGTAAGTCGAGTCGTAGTACCAGGCCTTCAGCCCCATCCGCTGCCCCATCTCCTCGCGGATGAAGCGTTCGGCAAAGGCGATGCCCGGATCGAAACGCCGGTTGTTGCCGACCGCCGCCACCAGGCCGCTTTCGCGGGCGACCCGCACCAGCTCTTCGCACTCCTCGACGGTGACGCCCAGCGGCTTTTCGACCAGCACGTGCTTGCCGGCGGCTAGCGCCTGCTTCGTGAGCGGCACATGGAACTGGTCGGCCACGGCCACGATCACCGCCTCGACCTGCGGGTCGGCCAGCATCTTCTCGAAGCTGGTGTACGTGACCCGCGGCTCGTGGATTGCGGCCATCTTGGCCAGCAGGTCTTCGGCCACGTCGCAGATGGCGTACAGCTCCGCATTGCGCGCCTTGCGGCAGGCATCGAAGTGCGCGAACTGGGCGATCGGCCCGCACCCCAGCACGCCCACCCGCATCAGCCGCTTTTCTTTTTTCACGTGATTTGCCGCCTTAACCCTTACCGTACCTTTGACACAGTGCCTCGGCGAGTGCCTTGAACCCGCGGCGTGCAGCCAGGTCCTTAAGGGCGGACACGTGCTCGTCGGCCGGCACGTCGATCAGTTCCCGCGACCGGTAGGCCTCCAGCGCCTCGCTCATGGCGGCCGCGCCCAACCGCGGGTCGGCCGCGCCTTGGTCGTTCTTGATCGAGTTGATGGCCGACCCGGCCAGAAACAGCAGGTTCTCGGCAATGCCCAGCCGCTCGGCGTGCGCCAGGTTGAGTCCGATGTTCCCCTGGTCGAGCCCCCCGGCCCGGGCAATCATGGCCGGCTTGATCCCAGGAAGCGGCCGGCTGAGTGCCTGCTCGGAGGCCTGCCACTCGGCACCATAGGGGCGGATGAAGGGCGGGCCCGGCTTGATGGGCGCCGTCTGCCGGAAGTCGATCCCTTCCAGCCGGGCCAGCAGGTCGCCGGTCGAGCCACCGCCCTCACCACCTTCCAGG
>JBBDNX010000197.1:0-6066 GCA_040877345.1 Pirellulales bacterium | reverse complement strand
ACGAGCGCCGCCGAAACGGCCAACAACACCAGACTGGTCGCGCGCGGCCAGCGGCGTTCGGGGCATGGCAACGGTGTGCACCTTGAACTGGGCGATCTCGGCCGGACCGACTTTTTCGTTCGAGTAGATCTCAACACCGGCCGGATGGTCGACGGCGATCAGTTGCACCTGGTCGAGGTAGGCAGCCTCCCACAGTTCCTCGGTAATCCGCAGATCGTAATGCCCGTCGCGGGGCACCAGTTGATCTCCGCCGATGCGCAGATACTCCCATTCGCGGGCCGGAGCGAAGATGCCTTCGGCAAGCTGCAAGCCCAGCGGCGCCGACCACAGGCAATCGGTGACAAACTCGAACTGTTCGCCAGACCAGGCATACAGGTAGGGGCACGACCCGATCAGGACCTGCTCTTCGCACAGCACCTGGTCGCGCTCGGGATTGAGGATGTTCTGCGGAACGCCGGTGGTCCAGATCACTCGAGCCACGTCGGGTTTCGGATGTTGCCCCAATCCAAAGTGGGTCCTTTGCCCCGACACCACCTGCCGCTGCCGCCGCGCGCCGGCTCGCAGCTCGATCACGCTGCCCAATCCGCTGTGGTTGACCCGGAAGCTGCGCGTCTGCTGATCGGTGATTCCCGCGCGAAGCTCGATCGAGAGCCAATGATTGCTGTTGCCCCCGTCGTTGTCGAGCAACACGAGGCGGTTGGCACTGGCGACGACCAGATCCTGGTCGCCGTCGCCGTCCAGGTCGGCCACGCCGACGGCCTCGACGACTTTGGGGGCTGCGTCCACCAGCCGTGGCATCAGCCGCCACTCGCCCTGCGGGAGACCGCGATACACATCGAGTCCGGCCTCCGACCAGGCCACCAGGTCGACCAGGCCGTCGTTGTCGAAGTCGCAGGTGGCGACGCCGGCGCAAGGCGACTCCGCCAGCGTCCGAGTGGTCCGCCCCTGGAACACTCCCGAACGGCTTAGCCGCGTCAACACGACCTTCAGGCCCTGCTCGCCGGCGGAAGCCAGGTCCCAGGAGCCGTCGGCATCGGCGTCGAGCAATGCCAGAGAGCGGGCCGATTCGAGCGCCTCGAATCCCGATTCCAATGGCTGCCAGCGAAGCTGGCCATGCTTAAGGTTTTCCAGGTAGCCGGCTCGCCCGGTCGGCCCGGCGATGATGACATCCAAATCCACGTCCCGGTCCAGGTCCACGCTCACCAGGGCTGTGGCCCGCAGAGCGGCGTCAGGCAGCTTCGAGCGCGAGCTGATGTCGTAAAAGGTCATGTCGCCCCGGTTGGACCAGAGCGAAAGTCCAGCGCCACTGGATACCACCAGGTCGAGATCGCCGTCGTGCAGGATATCCGCCGCGATGACGGCCAGTACTCCCCGCAGCGCATCGAACTCAGGCGCCTGATCCACTCGATTCAGCACGCGGCCCTCGGTCGCCGTGTCGAGCTGGTTGGCTAACAGGATAATCCCCGCGGGTCCGTACACAACCACATCGACGTCGGCGTTCTGGCAGGCGGCCTGGCCGGCCGCGGTGGTATCCTGCTGTTCGGGCGGTTGTGCCGGGCGGGTACCGGCTGGTTCGCCGGCCTCTTGGCCAGTGGAGCCCGGTTGTTTGGGATCGTCCTGATCCAGGTCGGCCAACAGCAATTGATCGAACCCGGCTGGCACAGCGGCTTGGGTGACGCGCTGCCAGGTCCTGCCGTCGGCGACCCGGCTGTAGACCTCCACCGAACCTTCCCGCAGCAGGATCGCGTCGGTCAGTCCGTCCAGCTCGAAATCAGCCAGTTTCAGATCCACGACACCAGCCACCACGGGCAGTTGGCGGTCGGCGGGGAGGGGCTTGAACGCAACGCGCGGCGAATCGTCCGCTACCGGCGTGGCTGCCGGCGGGGGGCAGTAGCGTGGTCCAAACTCGTGCAGAACGTACTCCAGCCGATCCTTGTCGACGCGCCGGCGGTCGATCTGGGTGGCCACCGAGGGAAGGATGACGTTGGCCAGCCTGGCGGATAGTTGAAACACGGTCGCATGATCGCTTTCTTGTGCGGCGGCATCGACGGTGGCGAGCAACTCCAGCGGGTCCAGACGCGTTTGCTCGCGGACTGAAGCGGCAATCGGCTGCACGGCCTGCCGGGCGCCGCTCAACGTTTTCATGATCCGGCCATCCTTGGCGGTGCCCAGCTCTCTCAGCGCGACTGCCAACAGGAAAAGATTGTTGCGGTCCAGATCATAGGCCTGGGCCAGGATGTCCCGTGCCTGCTCCTCGCGGCCCTGGATATTCTTGGCCGCCTCGAAGAAAACGTAGGCCGCGGTGGGATCCTCGGGGGCCAACTGCCGGGCCCGGCTCGCTTCGGCCGCCGCCCGGGTGTTATCGCCAGCGGCCAGAAACACTTTGGCGGCCAGCACGAGTGCCTCGGGCGACTCGCTTTCGACGGCGAGCATCCGTTCCGCCGCCTTGATCGCATCGGCAGGCGTGGTTCGGTGCTGTTCCAGGCCGATCAACCGCGTGATGGTGAGATTGCGGTGGCCCAGCGGGTCGTGCGGCATCTTCTCCGCAATTTCGGAAAAGACCCGATCGGCTTCGGACAACTTATCCGCGGCAAGTCGGCCACCCTCCACGTGGCCGATCGCCACGTTCTTCAACGACTCCAGCCGCCGGCACTCGTCGGGCGAGATGTCGTTGCGCGTCGACAGCCACGAAACCAGCAGGACCACGGCCGACAGCGCCAGCAGCACGGCGCCGAGCCGCAAGCCGCGCCCTCGGCCAATCCAGCCAGCACTTGATGATTCGGCCATCCAATCGATTGTAAACCAAGGCCGCCTCCAAAACAGCCCATCCGGTTTTCGCGTTTTTCACCCGCTGGCACGGCCGGCGGGCCAGACGGCCGAGATGAGCGGGCCCGCCGGATTGGCTTGCAGCCTGCGCAGGTGGGGCCTGTCGAGCATTGAAAAGGGCGAGGCTACGTCTTGCCACCGCTCGCCTCGCTGGGTGATGTACCGATCGGCCAATGGGCCGAGGCGATCCTCGCTGAGACGCAGGTAGCTCACCTGTTCGGGCGCCAGGCCGATGATCCGTGCACAGGTGGCGTCGACCGCGGTCGGGTTGGCGCCCACGATCACCAGCCCCATCGGCTTGGGGCTGCCCATAATAGGCCCGTCGCCTTCCATGCAGAGGATGCCATCCACAATGGCGATCGTTTTGGGCAGCGAGGCATTGATGTCGAACACCGTGTGCGGGATGCCGGCGTGGTGCAAGACGTTCTTCGGCCAGCCGTACTTGATGCCCGGAATAACACCGTACATGTTCTTCAGCGCGGCGGTCAGCCCCACCCAGTGGTGTGTCTTGAGCTTGGGCATGGAGACAATCAAATCCGCCTCGACCACCTGCCGCGGAAAATAGAATCCAGCCAGTGGCGAAGCCCGCCCGCCGTTGGGCACCCAAGCGACTTCTTCGTAGTTCAGGTCGGCGAACGGCAGCCCTGCTGATTCGATTGCCTCGCCCAGCCCCGACTCGCCCAGCGCCGACTCGCTGTCGCGGACGTGTCCCGGCGCCTCGCCCACTTCGACGCTGGCGCCCCAACGCCGAAAGACTTCGGCCGCCGCCAGCACCATGGCCGGGTGCGTGGTCATGTGCGCAACCAGGCGGCTCGGTTCGACCAGGTTGGGCTTGATCAGCACCCGCCGCCCCCGCAGGCCCGCCGGGTCGATTCCGCTGGCTAGCAGCCCCGCGCGGATTGTCTCTTCGAGCGGCCCGTCGTAGCGCTGGCGGCGCGCGATGAAAACGGCCGCCCGATCCGCCAGGGCCGACCGCAACAAGGGGTAGCCCAGCAGACCAAGGGCCGCGGCACCACTTCCGATCAACACGGCCCTGCGATCGGTACGAGGCGCCGCGGCGTCGACATCGGTGAATTCAGGCGTCACGCAGGACCTCCGGGCGTCAGAGCCAAACGCACCAAGGGGCAGTCCTCGCCCAATGCCGCAAGGACCAGAAGTGCTGACTGATGAGCAGCCGGGCCTCGTCGTTTGCGGGCGGCCTGCTCCAGCCAGCTCGATGAGCGTGGCATCGAGCGGCCATGCGCCGCCAGGCCGATCAAGCCGTGCGCCAGCGACATGCTGGTGGTGGCGGCGGATAGGTTGGCCTCGACATAGTCCAAAGAGGCCGCGATTCGCCTCCGCTCGTCCCGCTCGCCGGCCAGTGCCAACAGGGCCAGCCCCGACGGCTCGACGTGGGGCAGCAGCCTCTGGCCTAGCACGATGGTGTTTCCGTAATTGCAACCGCCGCTGGCAAACATCCGGTCTACCAGCAGCAGCGCGGCCTGCCGGGCACGCGGGTGACCGGTGCGCCCGGTGGCTTTAAGCGCCAGCAGGTTAATGGCCGTGGGCTCGATCCAAGAGTGGGTGCCTTCGACCCAGGACCAGCCCTCCAGCGTCGGATCGTGGCCGAGGTCCGGCGCTTTCGGCAGGGTCTCACCTCGCGTCGAAAGGATCCAGGCGACCGCCCGGTCTATATTGGCCTGCCAAAAGCCGCCAGGCTGCCGGGCGCCCGGTTCGTCCGCCACACTCCAGGCCAGCACGGCCAGGCCGGTGGGCCAGTGCGGATCGCGTTGCGAGGCGGTAATGCCCAGGCTGCCGTCGCCGGCCTGCAGGGCGGCCAGCCGCCGGGCAACCCGTTCGGCGGCGGCGTGCCTCTGGTGGCCCGCCAGCGCCAAGGCGGCCAGGGCCATGACTTCCGTCGCCGCTGGGCCGCCCGGCCGATATGACCACCCGGCCTCGCGGCCCAGTGCATCGAGGACTGGCGTGATCCAGGACGAAGACATATCCGACTTGTGACCTCTGGCTTCCGACCTCTGACCTCTGACTTCTGACTTCGCCGGCCGGCGGGATTTACCTCAAAAGTACGTCGCGAAAGCACTTGGCGCGTCCGGTCGTCGGGCGTGGCCCGCGAGGGACGAAAAATTCCGGGAATTATTAAAGCCGGCAATTTGACAAGGCAGGAAGCTGAACTAGGTTTCCAGTACAGAAGCAAACGTGCTCACGCGAGCTTCTGTGGGTCGTGTCGAAAGACCGGCTCGCGCAGTCACATCTTGCGGATTCCTGTCCAAGAAAAAAACTCTCGGTTCAGTTTCCGCGGATTGGCCTGCGCAAAGAGGCCTGCCGCCTCAACGTCCTCGACAAAGGCAAACCGGTCGCAAGGCCGGGACGCAAAGCCTAGGGCCGTCCGGAGCGATCCGGACGGTAGCCGGGTTGCCGAAGGGATGTTGGCCGGTTGCCCGCCCGGGCGCCGGCAAACCATCACTTCCACGCTCGATGCGATTGAGAGGCGCATGATTGATGAGCGAGGGTTTCCGCAAGGTGCGGTGCAGGCCTGGGCGGCTATGCCGTCGGACGCACCTGGCGGAAACCAGGTTATTTGGTCAGTCCTGAGTTCGGGCCAACCACGTGACGTAGGCCGGGGACTACCAGAACCAAGGGAGGATACTATGAAGACTTTTGCTCTGAAGGTGCAGCGTTTCCTCGTTTCGGAAGACGGCCCGACCGCGGTCGAATACGCCGTGATGCTGGCCCTGATCGTCATCGTCTGCTTGACGGCGATTCAGACGATTGGCACCCGCGCTAACCAGACGTTCACCGACGTCGGCAACGCTCTGCCGGTCGCCAGCTAGTGCACCTGCCGCCCCGGCGTATTCGCCGGCGGACGGACAAGCAAGCGATTCCCCCCGGAGCCCTCGGGCACCGGGGGGTTTTTTTTGCGCCCCGCCGCAAAGTGGCCCCTGGACGAAATTACCAGGTTCGGGATTTTCCCTGCACGAATCGCCCCCGCCTTTTTTGACCTATGCTTGAACATGGCGGGTTCGTGCTCCCGGCGGTTTGCCGGCCGCCGAACCAACGAGGCCCACACGATGTACCCGGTACTTCCGTTTGACACACTGCCAGGCGCGGCCCAGACCATCCTGGCGTTTTTCGCGCTGCTGGCCGCCGCGCTGAATCTGGTGCTCTCGGCCAGGGCCTGAGCCGCGGCCGGCGAATGCCGCGCGCCGACGAACCAGTTTTTGAATGGAGACAGGATGTTCGATC
>JBBDNX010000196.1:0-1180 GCA_040877345.1 Pirellulales bacterium | reverse complement strand
GCGTCGTCGTCGCAGACCGTGACGCACTCGGCGCACCCCTTGCACTTGCTGGGGTCGATGATGATGGCGAACAGTCCGCCATCCATCCCCTTTTTGGCCGGGCCTTCGTAGTACTTGCGCGTGCGGGCCCACTGCCGGCCGAACAGCTCTCGGTCGGCCTCGTCGCTGATTTCGGCCAGGCGGCGCTCGAACTCCGGCTCGCTCAGCACTTTGCCCAGGATGGCCGTGTCCGGGCAGAGCGTCACGCAGTCCATGCAGCCGGTGCAGTTGCCGGCGTTGTACTCCGGGAGGTCCGGCGCGATGTAGCTGAAATCGCGGAGCGTGGCGCTGCCGGCCGGGATCAGCGAACGCGCCAGCGACAGCTCGGCCGGCAGCCCCTTCTCGCCCGTGCCCTCCTCGTATCCCCGGATGATGCGGTCGTTGAAATCCCGCACGTCCAGGATCGGCAGGCTCACCCGTTTATAGTCCGCGTCGACCAGCGTGCCATAGGAGCTGTTGTTGAATGGATCGCGCTCGTTGGCCTCGTTCATCGAAGCGGGCTTCACGTCACTGGCCATGCATGTCCTTTCGTACCAACCAACCGATGTCTTGGAGCCCCCGTGTTTCGAGCAGACCGCCGCGGCGTGGCGCGGGCTAGCCTTCGCCCGCCTGGATCAGGTCCTGCGGCACCTCGCCCAGCTCGCCATACCCTCGCCGCACGCAGGTCAGGTTGTCTTGCACCACCCGCTCGCCGCGCTTGCCGAAGTACTTGCGCAGCGCCTGCTCGACGCCGGCGTACACCTGGTCCTGGCTCATCTGGCTGGTTTCGGCGTAAGGAGTCAACTTGAGAAACGCCCCCAACAAAACAATCCCCTGCATGCGCATCTGAAGGTCGGCCACCGAGGCCACTTCGCGGGCGATCTGCACCATGTCCGCGTGGTACACGCGCACCCGGTTTTCCTTGACGAAACGCCGGTGGTGCGGCGGCATCCGCTGCCACACCTCGCGCGGATCGCTGTACGACGACTGCATGATCACCGCCCCGCCCGGCACCAGGCCGGCCAGCGGGTTGCCGCTGAACAAGGCCGTGGTGTCGTTGAGCACCACCAGGTCGACCTGTTCCAGCTCGCTGTGCAGCCGCACGTGCCGCTCGGCGATCGTCAGGTAATAGGTCGTCGGCAGCCCCTTCTTCTCCGACCCA
>JBBDNX010000195.1:0-6067 GCA_040877345.1 Pirellulales bacterium | reverse complement strand
GATTTCGTCGATCCGCGCCACGGTCTCGAACCCGGTCAGTCCGGCGAGCAGGGGATTGTCGCGGCCCTCGATTTTCGAGCGCGCGTCGGCCTTGAAGATCACCAGCGGCTTACCGAGCGACCAGGCCATGGCCGCCTCGGCCACGGCCCCTTCGTCGGGCACCCGCCCGTTCATGTTCAGGACCAGTGCCCCGCAGCCGACCATGACTTGGTAGACGTCCAGGGCAAAGATGGCCTCGTGCAACAGTCGCCCCGTAGCCGCCCGGTCGTATCCCTGGCCGGCCAGGTACGGTTCGACGCGGGCAAACTCCATGCCGTCGGCATGCGGCACGAAGGGCTCGAAACCGCCGCGGCGCAGCTCGCGGGCAATTTCGAGCATCTCGCGCCGTTCCGATTCGTTGAACAGCGGGCCGGCGCAATAGACCCGCCGCTGCTGGCGGAGCGGAAAGATCGTCGACATCGGCATTGGGCTAGCCCGCCTGGAAAGTGGAACCATGATTAGCCTATATACCAGAGCAGCGCGGTGCAACCTGATCGCGATCGAGAGATACTAACCCGACGCGCGAGCGAGGAGAACGTGCCGCTCTACTTCTTCGACTTTCGTGCCGCCATGTGCCACAATGAGGTGCCGAATGAACAAGCTCTGGGCACGCTACGACTCGACTGAGCTCGCCGAAGTCCGCTCTGCCCCAGGCACCCAGACCCGCATGAATCGAACACTACAACGGACGGACCGCATGAATGCGGATCACTACGAACTGGACGGACCCGATGAATCGGGTCACTACGAACGGGATGACCGCAATGCGCATCACTACAAGCCGCCGCTGCGAATCGTGCCGATCGCAACGGTTGCCTGGCTAGCGGCAATAGCGCCGGCGATTGCCCAAGTCCGTGAGCTGCCGGCTCCGGTCGAACTGGCCGCCGCCGAGATCACGCTGGATCGGGCCGCGGCCGCGGCGGCCGGGCAGCCGGAGCCGCTGGCAGGGCGGGTGGTCTTGTTTGTCTCGCGGCGTACGGCGCCCGAACCGCGGTTCGGTCCCAATTGGTTTGATCCGGAGCCGTTTTTCCGCCTCGACGTCCAGGGAGTCGAAGCGGGAGATAACCTGCTCGTCGACGACAAGGCCGCCGGCTTCCCCGACGCCTGGTCCAAGCTGCCGCCCGGCGAATATCGGGTGCAGGCAGTTCTCGATCACGACTTTTACCGCCATCATCCGGCCCACGGCGCGGGCAACTTTTACAGCCCGGTTGTCGTTTGGCGATGCGATGCGGAAGTGCCGGAGCCTCTCGAACTCGTGTTGGACCGGGTAGTCGAAGAGCAGCCCTTTCCCGAGCACGAATCGATCAAGGAAGTCGTTGTCCACAGCAAGTTGTTGTCGGCCTTCCATGGCCGCGACGTGGTCGAGCGGGCCGGCGTGGTTCTGCCCGCCAGTTATCACGACGAGCCCGAGCGGCGATACCCGGTCGTGTACGTCGTACCTGGTTTCGGAGGCAGCCATCGCGATGCCTTGCGCTACGCGGGCAGGCCGCACGAGCCGGAGGAGGGCCAAGTCGAGTTCATCCGCGTGATGCTCAGCGGCGACTGCAAGTGGGGGCACCACGTGTATGCCGACAGTGCGACCAACGGGCCTCGCGGGGCGGCCCTGATCGAGGAGATGATCCCGGCGCTCGACGAGGCCTATCGGACGGTGGCCGCCGCGACTGCCCGCTTTCTCAGCGGACACAGCTCGGGCGGCTGGTCCAGCTTGTGGCTGCAGGTCACGTATCCCGACGTGTTCGGCGGCGTCTGGAGCAGCTCGCCCGACCCGGTCGATTTTCGCGATTACCAGCAGGTCGACCTGTATGCCGACCCGCCGCTGAGTTTGTACTTCGACGAGCAGGGGAACCGCCGGCCGATCGCGCGGCGTGGAGAAGAGCCCGCGCTCTGGTACGAGGACTTTGGACGCATGGACGACTGCCTGGGCCGCGGCGGGCAACTGCGGTCGTTCGAGGCGGTGTTCAGCCCGCTGGGCACGGACGGCCTGCCGCGGAAGCTTTGGGACCGGGTCACGGGGCGCATCGATCCGGAAGTGGCGGCCGCCTGGCAGCGGTACGACATTCGCCTGCGGATCGAGCGGAACTGGCAGGAGCTGGGCCCGAAGCTCGAGGGCAAGCTGCACGTGATCACGGGCGAGCTCGACACGTTTTATCTGGAGGGGTCAGTCCGCAAGCTGGCCGAGACGCTCGAGCAGTTGGGCAGCGACGCCCAGGTGGAGATCATTCCCGGCAGGCATCACGGCGACGTGCTCACCGCCGATGTCGTCGGCCGGACACGCCGCCAGATGTCGCAGGCGTACTTGGGCGTCCATGGGGAATGAGACAGACGTCAGAGCGTCAGTCCTGTTGCGCCGGCCCACGGCATCTGGAGGCCTGCAACGAACCCCAAAGCGAGCGTCACCAGCAGATAGAAAACGTAGTGAAAAAATCCGCTGCCGAAGTCCAGGTCGAGCGTGGCATAGGCGGCTCCGGCCCCGATCAGCAGCGGCGGGGGCGCGATGAACAGCCAGTACATCGCCTCTTGGGTGAGATCTTCAGGCAGCAGGTAAAAGGCGCCCCACAGCCCCGCGTAGACCAGCCCGCAGATGCACGAGCGGACCCACAGCCAAAGCCCGCGATATGGTTCCAACTCGTCGTTGCGCAGGAAAGCATAGCCGGCCCGCACGATCGGCGGGGATACCAGCAAGAGTGCCACTGCCCGCAACTCCAAATGATCACGCAATTGGTTTCTGAGAAGCCAGGCGGCGGCCACGGTGACGAGAACGCCGGCGACGACCGCGAGGGTGGGAACCAAGGCAAGGCGGGTCTCGCGCCGCGCGATCGGTTTGGTTGCCGGCCGGCCGGTGACGGTCTTTGGTCCGCTGGCATACTCCTCCGGCACATGGATCTTGACTTCCTCGACCGGCGTGACGTCCTCGAGCTTCGGGACCTTGATCTTGGCCTTGCACTTGGGGCAGGGACCCTCCTTACCCGCAAACTTCTCGCTGACCGTGAACTTGGCCTTGCAGCCGGGGCAGGTTACCGGAATCGGCATGCGGTGGAGGCTCGACGCGAAGAGGTTGCCTTTCTCGACCCAGCCCACTAGTGTTGCACCCCGGCCTGCCAAGTCAAGCAATCCGGGGCGTCCGTTGTTCCGGCCGCGCACCTGGGCTAGGATAAGCAGCCATGACCATCATCTTTAACTGCCCCAACGGTCATAAGCTCAATTGCCCGGAACAGCAGGCCGGCAAACCGGGCAAGTGTCCCCGCTGCGGGGCCGTCTTCCAGGTGCCTGCCGCGGGCGGCGCCGTGGGGCAAGTGGCCGAGATGGCGCCGGCTGCGGCCCAAGAATATTCCATCGCCGAGACGCACACCGCCACCGAACACTCGGATGGCCAGGGGACAAAAGTTCGGGCCCAGCCCGCGGGCGCGTCGGCGGCCGCCCCCCAGGCAGCGGCTGGGGCGCAGACGACATCGGCGGTCAAGACACCTGGCGCGCAGGCGTCGGCCGCTGCCCAGACGGCGGGCGGGGCGCAAACAGCGGCCGCCGCGCAAGCGGGTGGACCGGGGCCGGGCGACTTCATGTTCTTGTGCCCGAACGGGCATCGCCTGCACGGGTCGACAGGCCTCGTCGGCAAGCCCGGCCAGTGTCCCCAGTGCTCGGCTCGCTTTGTCGTGCCCAGCCCCGATGATATCCCGGACGAGGAGACCAGCCACGACCTGGAACAGTCGCAGATCCAGTTTGCCACCGCGCCCAAGCTGCCGGCCAGCAGCCTCTCGGTGCTCAACCCCGGCAAGTCGCCTGGTCAGCCGGGCGAGCAGCACCCGATGGCGGTGCTCTTCGCGCAGCTTTGGGCCCAGCGAACGCAGGGCGTGTCGGTCGAACTGCACCTGGGCGATGGCAAGCTGCTGATCCCCGATCAATACTCGCCGCAGCGCTCGCACTCCGATTACGGCCTGTTCGCCATGCGCGAGGCCAACGGAAGCTTGACGCTCACGGCCGTCGCCTGGGACTCGATCAGCCGCGTCGCGGTCCGCGGCCTCGGCCAGTTGCCGAAAGATCTCTTCGAAACCCGCGGTTGACCGGCGCGGGCGGTTCGGCTCCTGGTCGACACGCGGCTGGCACACGCGTCACTCGTCGTCGAGCAGGTCGGCTTCGCTGATCATCGTGAAGTTCTTGGACGCCAGCGTCTCCAGCCCCATCTCGATGTTGTCGACCATCAAAGCCACGGCCGGCCGGCCGCGCGGGCGGATCAACAGCGGATAAGCCTGGATGATGTTGACCTCCGCCTGCAACAGGGCCGTGCAGACCCGCAACAACGGTTGTGGCCCTTCGGGCAGCTCCACGCCGATCAGATCGCTTTCGATCAGTGCCAGGCCGGCGCGCTCCAGGATTTCGCGGCCCTGTTCGGGATGGCTCAACAAGAAGCGAACGAAGGCGCACTCGGCGGAGTCGACGATCGAGAGTGCCACGATCCGCACCTTGCTGCCTTCAAAGCGGCGGACCACTTCCAGCAACTGCCCGACGCGGTTTTCCAGGAAGACGGTAAACTGGCGGATGGAGGGGTAGTTGCGCCCCCTGGCCGTGGAGATGTCGGTACCGGTTCCTTCGCCGATGCTCATGGCTTCGCTCTCTCGCCGCCAGGCCTGTTTTCCAAGGGGCCAAGGCAGGTCCTTCGATGGGGCGGTCCGCCACGTGCCGCCACGCTGCGCGGTCAGGATTGATAGGCGCAAGCGTCAGGGCCAGCCAACCGCACTATAGATGAATTCTCGTGCCCCGGTCAACGGGCGGCGGGCCAGCAGGGTTGCGGATCCATCCGGGCGATCAGGTGCTAAGATGGCCCGTTCGGCGGCGACTGCCGCGTGGAGCAACCAGCCAGAAAAAGAGAATTATTGGGGGATTATGCTGCGGGAACACGAAATCGAGATCCGCGTCCGCTACCAGGAAACCGATGCCATGGGCGTGCTGCACCACGCCAATTACCTGACCTATTTCGAGATGGGCCGCACCGAGCTGCTGCGAGCCAACGGCTTCGACTACCGGAGAATCGAGGAGGGAGGCCTGTTCATGGTGATCGTGGAAGTGTCCTGCCGCTACCGGAGGCCTGCCCGGTACGACGACCTGCTGCGGTTGAGGACCTCGACCGTCCGCGTGACGCCGGCCCGGATCGAGCACAGCTACGAGCTGCTGCGTGGACAAGAGCTGCTGGCCGAGGGCCAAAGCACGCTGGCCTGCGTGGACCGCGAAGGCAACCTGCGGCGCGTGCCCGCCTGGCTGCGGGGAGGCAGCGAGGAGGAGGAACGATGAGGCGGAGGGGGCAGGGAGGACGACAAGGCGACAAGGCGAGGGGGCGACAAGGCGAGGGGGCGAGGCACCCGCCGCACTCCTTCAGCCTCGCAATCCGGCAGCTTGCAGCCGCCGGTCCGTTTCGCGATAGGCCTCCTCGACCCACTCGACGATCCGCGCCGGTTCGGGCGAGTATTCCAGCTCGATCGAGATCGCGCCGTCAATGCCCAGGTCCTTGATCTCGCGCAGGTACGGTTCAAAGGGGACGACGCCGCGGCCCGGCGGCAGGTCGCCGTGCACCTTTCCGTCGCAGTCGGAGATGTGTACGTGGGCGGCCCGCCCCTTCAGCCGCCGCAGCTCTTCGGGAGCCACCTTCGAGAGCACCAGGTGCGAGATGTCGATGTTGGCCTTGACCGAGTCGAGGCCCACGTCGTCCAGGAAGTTGAGCATGGTATCGACGTTGTTGACCAGCGACAGCGCGAACGGCTCCAGCTCCAGCGCGATCTCGAGTCCCAGCTCGCCTGCCCGCTGCCCCAGCATCCGCACGCTCTCGACGCCGGTCCGCCACTGCTCTTCGGGCGGGATGACCTCCTTGTTCCAGATGTATTCGCCGATGACCAGCAGCACGTTATCGGCTTCGTACTCGTAGGCCAGGTCCAGGTAAGCGCGGACACGCTGGTCGTGGAACCGCCGCACGCTGGGGTTGAAGTCGATCAGCCCCACCGCCACGCAGGCCAGCGAAACGATCGGCAGCTCCCACCGGGCG
>JBBDNX010000194.1:0-1181 GCA_040877345.1 Pirellulales bacterium | reverse complement strand
GCGGCAATGACGCGCCCGCCGGGGATCGACGTATCGGCCGCCCGCAGGTGCTGGGTGTAAACGGCCACGTCCGGATAGAGGCTCCTCACCGTCTGCCAGTTCCAGCCGGGACCGGCCGCCAGCACGGAGTGGATCGTGCCGGCCGCCTCGCGGTAGTTGCCCTGGGCGAAATGCACCAGCGACACGAATTCGTGCAGCGCGGCGTCGGTCGGCAGGTGCCGCATGGCGAGGCGCGCGCCGTCCAGCGCCGCCTGGTAGTCGCCCCGCGAGAAGAGCTCACGCGCCTCGTCGAACTGGCTCAAGGCCATCGCCACGGCCGGATCGTCCGCCGCGGAGTCCGCCGGTCCGGCGTCGTCGGGCAGGATGATCGGCTGCGAGTAATCGACCACCGTCGTTCCCAGCACGAGCGGCTCCTGCCAGTACGGATTGTTGTAGTTCCAGTACCCGGTCCGGTACGCCATCGGGCCGTAACCCCAGGGACCCCACCAATCGGCCCAGCCCCAGCGCGGGCCAAAGCCTCCGCCCCAACCCCACCCCGGCCCCCATCCACCCCACCAGGGAGACCAACCCCAGGGGCTGCCCAGGAAAACGTTGACGGAGAAGCCGCGATGCCAGTGACGATGCCGATCATGATACCGGCCGCTCCAGTTGCGCTTCCCGCGCCCGGAAGCCAGGTTGCTCCAGTCGCCGCTGCGACGACTGCCGGTGCGATTCTGCCAGTCGCTTCCTTGCCGCGAGCCACTCCATTGCCGTGCGTCGCTGCCCGCGTCAAAGCGGTCGCCACGGTTGCGCCCGTCGAAGCTGCGCCCGTCGAAATTGCGTCCGTCCGAACTGCGCCGCTCCGAACTGCGTCCGTCGAAGCTGCGTCCTTCCGAACCCCGCCCGTCGAAACTGCGTCCGTCCAAATTGCGTCTGTCCAAACTGCGCCGCTCCGAACCGCGTCCGTCGAAGCTGCGTCCGTCGAGATCGCCTGATCGGCCGGTGCGATTCGCCCAGCCGGACTCGAATGAGCTGCCGACCTGCCGCTGGCCGAGCGCCAGTCCGCGCGAGCGGTCTATTGAGTCCCACGACCGGCCGCGCGACTCACCCGCTCCGAATTCGCCGCGGCCCCGGTTGGACGACCATCCGCGGCCTCCGGCCGCGCTATCGGCTCCGCGCGGGCTGCTGCCGGGCTGCATCGT
>JBBDNX010000193.1:0-6072 GCA_040877345.1 Pirellulales bacterium | reverse complement strand
ACGTCGGCCTTCGAACCCGTCCGCGGATACCTGCCGCCGCCCAAACCGCTCAACGGCTTAAAGCTGGCCGCCCTGCTCTACGACCTGATTCCCGGCCTGTTCGAGCAGCAGTACCTGCCTGATTCGGCCGCGGCGGCGACCTACTACCAGGCGCTCGAGACGGTCCGCCGATACGACCTGCTGCTGGCCATCTCCGAGGCTAGCCGACTCGATGCCTGCCGGATCATGGGCCTGCCGCCGAGCCGAGTGCACAGTATCTCGGCCGCCGCCGACAGCCGTTTCTTTTGCCCCGACTCGTCCCAGCCGCCGCCGCCGGAGGCCGCGGACCTGCTCGTGCGGCTCGGCGTCCGCCAGCCGTTCGTCTACTGCCTGGCCGCCTTGGACTATCGCAAGAACGTGCTGGGGTTGGTCGCCGCCTTTCAACGGCTGCCGTGCCGCTTGCGTCAGTCGCACCAATTGGTCCTCACCTGTTCCGGGAACGAACCGGAAACGGCCGCGCTCGTGCAGTCGGCCGAGCAAGCCGGCATCGCCGACGCCTTGGTGCTCACCGGCACCCTGGACGACGTGGCGATCCGCACGCTCTATCGACGTTGTGCGGCCTTTGTCTTTCCCTCGCGGTACGAAGGGTTCGGCCTGCCGGTGCTCGAAGCGATGCTTTGCGGGGCCGCCGTCATCGCCGGAAACAACTCGTCGCAGATCGAGGTGGTGGGCGACGCCGGCCTGCTGGCCGACGTGGACGATCCGGCCGACCTCGCCGGGCAAATCGCCCGCCTGCTGGACGATGCTCCCCTGGCGGCCCGCCTGCGCAGGCAGGCGCCGCTGGCGGCCCGCCGTTTCCGCTGGGAAGACACGGCCGATCGCTGCCAGGCGGCCATGGTGGGCCTGTTCGGCTCGAGGCGGCGGCCGCTCAAACCGCGGCTGGCCTGGTTCTCTCCCTTGCCGCCCGATCAATCGCCGGCCGCTGATTACGCCGCGCGGCTTCTGGAAGAGCTATCGCGGCGTTTCACGATCGACCTGTTCCACGAGCCCGGCTATGTGCCGCACGTCGCCATCGCGTCGCCATGTTTTGCCTGCCACGACTACCGGCTCTTTTCGCGTTATTCCCAGGCGCTGGCATACCAGGGCATTCTCTACCAGGTCGACAACGCCTGCCGGCAGCCATTCGTTCTCGACAGCCTCGGCCGGCAGCCGGGGCTGGTGGTCCTTCACCGGACAGCAGGAGCCGACGGCGCTGGCCAGGTGAGCGGCGAGTGCCATGCGCCGGCGGGCGGCGGCGATCGGCTCCCATGGATATGCGAGCGGGCCAGCGGAGTCATCCTGCTCGACCCGGCCGACTACCGGGACAGCCGGGACCGCTATCCGCACTTTGCCCAGCGCATGCACTGCATCGCCTCCGACCTGGGATGGCCCGCCACCGCCCAGCGATTTGCCGAGCTGTTGGACGCCTCGGAAAAAGGGGACTGGCCATGAAAGCCTGGCTGAAAAACCTGGCTGCGCTGGCCCGCAAGCTGGCCGTCCTGGCCGCTCGGCCGGCGCTTCGCCCGCTCGACCGGCACCTGGCCGGCGTCGTAAGGGCCGCCCTGGCGGAGCCGTTCGGGCAACTCACGGCCACTACCGAAGAACTATCCCGCGGGTTCGAAGCGGCCCAAGCGACGTACTTGCACGACGTTCAGGAGATCGGCCTGCTGGGCGACGCGACGGTCCGCGAGTTGGTCCGGTGCCAGCGGCGGATGGAAGTTATCGAGCAAGCATTGGACGAGCTGCGGGGTCGCCAGGGCGGGACAGAGTTCGGCGCTGCTCGGCAACGAAGCGGCGAGGCTGATCCGCCGCCGGCCGAGGCCGCCTGAGACAAGGAGTTTTTCGATGGCGCAGATCTCTTACGCACAGAACCGCGAGGACGTGCTGCTGGCGCGGCTGTTTGCCGCGGGGCATCGCGGCTTTTACATCGACGTGGGCGCCAACGATCCCCTGCACGACTCCGTGACGCGCTACTTTTATGAACGGGGCTGGTGCGGAATCAACGTCGAGCCGGGACGCATTTTCCAAAAAATTCCGGCGGCGCGGCCCCGCGACGTGAACCTGAACGTGGCACTGTCGGACCAGGCGGGAACCGCGATGCTGTACGAGTTTCCCGACTTCCCGGGCTCGTCGACTTTCTGCCCGCGCGAGGCGAAGGTCCACCGCCGCGAGCGCGGCTTTGAGTGCCGGCAGCGCGCCGTCGAGGTCACCACTTTGGCCGACGTTTGCCGGCGGCACGCGAGCGGGCCGATCGACTTCATCTCGATCGACGTCGAGGGGCACGAGCGCCATGTGCTGTCCGGCGGCGACTGGCGGCGCTGGCGCCCGGTGGCCGTCGTCGTCGAAGCCACCCGCCCCAACACCACGATCGCCACGCACGGCGAGTGGGAGCATCTGCTGCTGGCGGCCGGCTACCTGTATGCCGCTTTCGACGGAATCAACCGCTACTACATCCGGGCGGAAGACCGCCACCTGGTCGAGCGGCTGGCCGCTCCGGCCAACGTGCTCGACGATTTCGTTTCTTACCAGGTCGAGCGGTCCGAGCGCCTGCTGGCCGAGACCCGGCGGCAGCTCGCCGAGCTCGACCAGGCGGCAGGCGATCTGAAGGCCCGCCTGCACAGCCTGGAAGAGCTGGGACCGGTTTGCCTGGGCGTGGCCCGCGGGCTGCACCGCGTCGTGCTCCGCTTTCCGCGCGTGGCCGCCGGGTTGAAGCGGCTGACGCGGCGGGCGGCCTGAGTCCGGCGCCGCTTGAACAGAAACTCACTCAACTCAATCGAATCATCGGGGAGCAGTTGCATGGCCAGGATTGAATTGGAAAAGGTGTGCCTGACGTTCGACGTGCGGAAAAGCTCCAGGATCACGTTCAAGGAGTTCCTGGTCCGCCGCATGTACCGGCAGTCGGTCAATCCACGGATGCAGGTGAAGGCGCTGGAAAACGTCGATTTGTCGGTCCACGAGGGGGACCGGCTGGGGATTATCGGCCACAACGGGGCCGGCAAGAGCACGCTTTTGAAGCTGCTGGCCGGCGTGTATCCGCTGACCAGCGGCCGGCGGATCGTCGAGGGGCAGATCAGCTCGCTGTTCGACATCGCGTTGGGTTTCGAGCACGACGCCAGCGGGTGGGAGAACATCGGCTACCGCAGTTTCCTGCAGGGTGAGACGCCGCGCAGCATCAAGGACAAGGTGCAGCCGATCGCCGAGTTCAGCGAGCTGGGCGATTTTCTGGACATGCCGGTCCGCTACTATTCGGCGGGCATGGCGGTCCGCCTGGCCTTTTCGATAGCGACGGCGATCGAGCCTGAGATCCTGTTGATCGACGAGGTGCTCTCGGTGGGCGACCTGTCGTTTCAGGAGAAGGCCCGCCGCCGGATGCGTGAGATGATGTCGAAGGCCAAGATCATCGTGATGGTGAGTCACGAATTGGCATCGCTGGCCAACCTCTGCGACCGCGTGGTCTGGCTCGACCACGGCACGATCCGCCAGCTCGGCCCCGCGAAAGAAGTCATCGCCGCCTACACCCACAGCGTCCGCGGCAAGTCCCCCGCCGCCGCTTAGTAGGGTCCACTCGCGGCGTGAAAGAAAGGGGATAAGTCCAATATTGCGGTGCATCCACAAGACCGCAGGGCCTTTTACACGACGCCAGCGTCAACAATTGGACTTATCCCAGACTTATCCCCTTTTCTTCACACGCGGCGTGAAAGAAAGGGGATAAGTCCAATATTGCGGTGCATCCACAAGACGCAGGGCCTTTTACACGACGCCAGCGTCAACAATTGGACTTATCCCCTTTTCTTCACACTTTTCGACGAGACACCAACTTCAAGGAACGATCCTTTGTCCATCCCCGAAGAACCCGCCGGCGCCCCGGAACTTGAGGCCAGAACCGCCGATCCACGCACGGCCCTCTGCTTGTCAGGTGGCGGTTTTCGGGCGGCCCTGTTTCATCTTGGTGCTCTGCGGCGGCTGAACGAACTCGGCGTGCTTTCCAAGGTCAGTACAATCTCGTCCGTCTCCGGTGGAAGCATCCTGGCCGCCCATCTCGCAACGCACGTCCGCCCTTGGCCGGCAGCGGGGTCGCCTTTCGCCGATTGGAGCGAGAAGGTCGAAGCACCGTTCCACCGATTCGTTAAGAACGACATCCGGACGACGCCGGTCCTGAAACGCTTCTTGCTGCCCTGGAACTGGCCTCGCCCAAGTACGCAGGTGAAAGCACTCGAAGCCTGCTACCACAAGCACCTGACGGACCTCAAGCTGTCCGATCTGCCGGAGCAACCGACGTTTGTGTTTTGTGCCGCCGATATGGTCTTTGGCGTCTCCTGGGTCTTTGAGCGACGAAGGGTCGGCAGCTATCAGGCCGGGTACTTCACGCCGCCTGCCGACTATCCCGTGGCGAGGGCGGTTGCAGCTTCTTCCTGCTTCCCGCCAGTCTTCAGCCCACTTCCAATTGAGGTGCCGCCCGTGCAGGCGCCCAAGGGGAGCGGCAAGAGGTCGCGGTTGATCGGCATGAGCGTCAGCGATGGCGGCCTGTACGACAACCTGGGCCTGCAGCCAGTCGCACCATCGCCCCGATCCGCACGGACATGGACGCCTTTTCGGATGCGGAGATCGCCGTGCTGATGAACCACGGCTACCTGCTGGCCGACATCGCCCTTGAAGTTCACGCCCCGCAACTCTTGGGGAGTTCGGCGGCAAAGGCGATTCCGCATTCCCACTGGATGGACGAGGCCGCGGTGGCCCAGGCTCTCAAGCACAGCGACGAGCGGAATTGGTTGGGGCGGCGTTGAGGCTTTCGGGTCAAGTGGCTTTCGAAGGTACTCTTCAAACGCATCCCCTTTTTTCATCCGCCGGCCAGCGGCGCTAGAAGATGCCGAGCTGGTCGCGGGCGTCGTCGGTCATGCGGTCGGGTGTCCAGGGGGGCGTCATGACGAGCTTCACCTCGACCTGGCCGACGCCCTCCATCCGGCCGACAACGTCCTTGGAGTTCTGAATCAACTGCGGACCGGCCGGACAGGCGGGACTCGTCATCGTCATCTCGATGACGACGTCCGACTTGCCTTCCTGACTTTCATTGACCGTGACCACGTAGACCAACCCCAGGTCGATGATGTTCACGAACAACTCCGGGTCGATCACCTGCTTGAGCGCCTCGCGGACGCTGTCTTCAGCGATGGCCATGATGGCCCTCCGTTGCTACTTACGTTGCTACTGCTTCAGTTTAACAAAGATCTCGCCCGCTTCGACCTTGGTTTCATGGCTGACGGTCGGCCGCGTGGCGGGCATCGTCAAGGCGCGGCCGTCGCGGATGTCGAACTTGGCGCCGTGGCGGGGGCAGGCGATCTGGTGATCGACGAGCTCGCCTTCGCTCAAAGGGCCGCCGTCGTGCGTGCAGACGTCGTCGATGGCCCAGACCTGGCCGCCCACGTGAAACAACACCACCAGGCGGTCGTCGACCTCGACCAGCCGTTTGCCCGGATCGGGGATCTCCGAGAGCTTTGCGACGCGGACGAACTCGGACATCGATGGTTGCTCTTCCAAAGTGGAACCGCTGCCTTGCCGCCGGGCCGAAGTCCGGAGGCTCACTCGTACTCCCGGATCCGCCTGCCGATGGCTTCGCCCAAGGCGTCCCGGACGCTCTCGATCGTGATGCGGTCGAAGACCTGCTGGAAAAAGCCGGCCACGATCATCCGCACCGCTTCCTTGCGCGTCAGACCGCGGCAGCGGGCATAGAACACCTGGCTGTCGTCCACCCGGCCGGCGGTCGCCCCGTGCGTGCAGATCACGTCGTCGGCCTGGATCTCCAGGCCTGGAATCGAGTCGGCGCGGGACTGCTCGGAGAGCATCAGGTTGTCGTCGCGCTGATAGGCGTTGGTCTTCTGAGCGCCCGGATCGACCTTGATCATGCCTCGCCAGACCACGCGCGATTGGTCCTGCAAAGCACCCTTGTACAGCAAGTCGCTGCGGCAGTGCGGCGCATGATGGTGCTGCAGCGTGTGGTACGACAAGTGCTGCTTCCCCTCGGTGAACATCACGCCGTTGACCTGTACGTCGGCCCCT
>JBBDNX010000192.1:0-1187 GCA_040877345.1 Pirellulales bacterium | reverse complement strand
CTGGTTCTCCTCGTCCAGCATCAGCCATTGACCGCTGAACTGTATCACCCGCACGGGCACTTCGAAATAGTCTTCCAGCATCGTTTCCAACGCGGCCGCCGATCGGTGCCGCTGCGCCAACAGCCCCGCGTAGTGCCGCAGCGTCTCGTCGGCGACCTCGTGCCGCGGCACCAGCTCATGCTTGGCGCTGCCCCGGTAGCGCAACGTCCCTTCACCGAGGCCGGCCAGGTCCAACAGGCACTGCGAGAGCAAATCGCTCCGCCGCCGCCCCTCGGTCACAAATGCCCGCTGCGACTGCGGACCTCGCTCTCGAGCCTGTTGTCCCAGGACCTCGGCCTGTTCATATCCCAGCCAGAAGCGGTATTTTTCCCAGGCCCGGTAGAACAGCGAAATCAAGCGGTGGTTGAACAGGTCCAGAAAGCTCCGCAGCGTGTGGTCCTTGTGCCGCGCACGCTCCAGCATCATCTCCGTGTAGTGCCGGGGCAACGTGCCCGATGGTCCATACAGGCCAATGAAGGCCGCCGTCAACCGGGGCGGCCTGCCGTCTTCTCCGGGCGGTTCCAGGTCGTAGATTTCGCTGGGCGGAAAGTGCAGTCCGAGGTGCGCCCTGAACCGCGCCGCCTCGGCCAGCGGCGCCGCGTCGCGACCCACCGGCTGGCGCGTGGGCGCCAGCCGCTTGAGCAGCCGCACCGCCTGGAAAAACCCGAACCGGTAAGGCTCCTCGTACAGCAGCCGTCCGATACCGACCGTGGCCGCCTCCTGATCTCCAGGCGCCGGCGCGCTATCGCCGGCGCCCAGCCCGGCGGTAAGCGGACCTTCGGCCAGCACACCCACGTCAGCTTCTGTTCTGCCGCCCGCGTCCGTCATGGCTTAACCTGTTTCTTCCCCGCGCCCTTCTTACTTCGTCGTTCGTACCGCCGTAGTTTGCGTCGGGTGCCACTGCTTCGCCCTTGTCCCCTTGTCCCCTTGTCGTGTTTCTCCTCCCTCTGCCTTCCTCCTTCCTCCTTCCTCCTTCTTACAACAGCGTCTGATCTCCCGCCCGGAACGGCCACTGCTTCAAAGGCGCCTCGCGTTGCTTCAAGCGAGCGACCAAGCGCGTCGCCGAATTCACCGAGGCATACAGGCCCAAAAAACGCTCCAGCACGGCCGCGAACAGGAACACGCCGCTCCCCGCGTATTTCTCTTCG
>JBBDNX010000191.1:0-1188 GCA_040877345.1 Pirellulales bacterium | reverse complement strand
GTGGTGACTCGCCCGGGCGAGCCGTACTACGATCTGCTGCGTGCCTGGATCGCCGACGGAGTCGAGTTGGACACCCTCAGCGCCCGCGTGGCCAGCATCGATGTATTTCCAAAGAACCCGGTCATCCCCTTGACTGGCATGAAGCAGCAGATGGCCGTGCTGGCAACGTACACCGACGGCAGCGTGCGCGACGTGACCGCCGACGCGTTTGTCGAGAGCAGCCTGACCGAGAAGGTGGAGGTGAGCAAGCAGGGCCTGGCCACCGCCGTCCGCCGGGGCGAGGCCGCCATACTGGCCCGCTACGAAGGCGCCTACGCCGCCACCACCGTCATCGTGATGGGCGACCGCAACGGCTACCAGTGGCAGGAGACCCCCGAGAACAACCACATCGACACGCTGGTCTACAACAAGCTGAAAAAGGTCAAGATTCTGCCCAGCGGCTTGTGCGGCGATTCGGACTTTATCCGCCGGGTGTATCTGGACCTGGTCGGCCTGCCGCCGCAGCCCGAGGAAGTGCGGGCTTTCGTGGCCGACACCCGCGACACCCGGATCAAGCGGGACGAGCTGATCGACCGCCTGGTAGGCAGCCCGGAGTTCGTCGAGCACTGGACCAACAAATGGGCCGACCTGCTGCAAGTGAACCGCAAGTTCCTTGGCGAGGAGGGGGCCTGGGCCTTCCGCAACTGGATCCGCCAGGCGGTGGCCAGCAACATGCCCTACGACGAGTTCGTGCACACGGTGCTGACCGCCAGCGGCTCGAACCTGGAGAATCCGCCCGCCTCGTACTACAAGGTGCTGCGCGATCCTGGCGAAACCATGGAGAACACCACGCAGTTGTTCCTGGCCGTCCGTTTTAATTGCAACAAGTGCCACGACCACCCGTTCGAGCGCTGGACGCAGGACCAGTACTACCACTTGGCGGCCTATTTCGCCCAGGTCGGGCGCAAAGAGGCGCCGAGCTACGCCGGCAAGGTGATCGGCGGGACCGCGGTCGAGCAGCCGCTGCCGCTGGTCGAGATCGTTTATGATCGCCGCGCGGGCGACGTGACGCACGAACGGACCGGCCAGGTGACGCCGCCCGAGTTCCCCTATACCCATGCGGGCGAAGTGCCCAGCGAGGCCTCGCGCCGTGAGCAGTTGGCCCGCTGGATCGCCTCCAAAGAGAACCAGTATTTTGCCAAGAGCTAC
>JBBDNX010000190.1:0-1189 GCA_040877345.1 Pirellulales bacterium | reverse complement strand
CTGACCACCAGCTTTCTGGGCCTCAGGCGGTACCTGCGGCAGCGTAAGCTGAAGATGCCCGTCGCCATGACCAGCGCCTGGTTGGGCGTGGGCGCCGCCTTGATCCTGGGACTGCTGCTGGCCGCGACGCTGCTGCCCCGTCCCAGCCCCGAATACTCGGTTGCCGACTCGGTGCAGGGCATGCTGGGCTCGCCGGCGCGATCGGCGTCGAAATACGCCGTGATGAAAGACAGCCCGGGCGAGGGAGAAGGCCGAGCGGGCAACGAGAGCGGCAAGGAAGCAACAAGTCAGCCGAACCAGCAGAGCGGGTCTGGCCGCGGCCAAGGGGGTGAAGGGGACGAGGACCAGGAAGCGAGCCAAGCCGGCGACCAAGACAAGCAGCCGCGTGGTGCCGAACAACCGGACCAATCGGCTGGGAGCGATGACTCGACGGACCAGTCGGCTTCATCCGAGCAAGGCGGGCAGCCGCCGGCGGGCGACCAGACAGGAGAGCAAGGCGAAGGTCAGCAGCAAGGCCGGGCACAAGGCCAGGGCCAGCAACAAGGGGAAAGCAAATCCCAGGGCCAGGGTCAATCCCAGGGTCAGGGGCAGGAAGGTCAGGGGCAGAAAGGCCAGGGGCAACAGGGTCAGGGGCAGCAAGCCAGCCAGTCTGATTCACAAGCCCAGGACGAACGGCCTTCGCCGAGCGAGTCATCCGGGCAGCCGAAACCGGGAGAGCAAGCTGATCAATCTGAGCAATCGAGCCAGGCAAGTGATGAAGGCCAGGATTCGGAATCGCGCCAGAACTCGCAGCCCGGGGATTCCCAACCGCCCGCCGACCAGGCCTCTTCCGACCAAGGCACATCGGAGCAGGCTCAACAGGATCCCGACGAGAAGACCGAGGACGAACCAAAGACTGGTTCCAGCGGCCTGCCGTCCCAGCAGGGCTCCCGCGACGGCGAGCGGCCCTCCAGCCCGCCGGCGGGTCCGCCCCAGACTCAGTCAAAACCATGGCAGCTTCCCGATGTCGGTCAATGGCTGCCTACCGCGTGGCTGCGGTGGCTGGTCTACCTGGTGCTGGCGGTGGCCGCCCTGTATGCCTTCGTCAAGTACCGCGACCAGGTGATCCCATTTCTCAAGCGTCTCTGGCAGGAGTTGCTGAATCTGTTGGGCGGCTTTTCGGGCGGCAAGAAGTCGAGCCAGGAGACTC
>JBBDNX010000189.1:0-6138 GCA_040877345.1 Pirellulales bacterium | reverse complement strand
GGCCACTACTACGCGGCGTTGTGCATCGAGCAATTGCCGGCCGCCGAGCGCCCCCGGCTGCAAGGCCAGCTTGCTTTCCGGCTGCTGGAACTGCAGGAAAAGGATGGATCGTGGTGGGACTATCCGCTCTACAACTACCACCAGCAATACGGCACCGCTTTCGCCCTGATGTCGCTGCGCCGCACGACGGCCAGCCTGGCGGCGCCTGCAATCCCGCCGGCCGCCGAGTGAGACGGCGCTTTTGCCGAGCCGATGGTACGCGCCTTGCACTCTTGAGTCCGGTGCTTGTCTCCGAACCTGGTGCTGGCAGGAGGACGCGGCGTGTACCTGCTCTTTGATCCGGAAACCAGCCTGCCGGTCTTTACCGAAGGCGACCCGCGCGACGACGGCTTTGAGGGCCCGATCAAGCCCAACGTGACGCTCGATCGGCCCCAGGACGACCAGCCGCAGCTCGGCCATCCCGCGGTCGCCGACGATCAGCGATGCCTGGGAGTATCGAACCAGGATGAATCGAGGTATCGGGTCTTCGACTCGCTCGATGAGTGCGAGAACGCGGATTTTCGCTTCGTGTCGGCCTGGCAGGGCCACGTGTATGAAAGCTGGGACGATTACAGCCGAGCCAAGCTCGGCCTCTAAGCCATCGCTACAAATTGCCCAGGGCGCCCGGTTTGGTTGGCCGGGCTGGGCGCGCCCTGGCGGCTTTCGCGAGCCCGATCGCTTGACATATAATTGACGGAAGCCTTTGTTCCAGAGCCGCGCCTCAGAACACGGCTTCAGCAAAGCCTATCCGGTCCATGAGGTTCATTTGATGAGCCCGGCAATGACACGATTGTGTGCAATCGCGGTGGCCGTCCAGTTGGCAACCTGCACGGCGGTGCGTGCCGACGTGGTGACGCACTGGAACGAGCTGCTCTTGAAAACAATCGCCGAAAGGCGGACCTCCCCGCCCGAGGCAACGCGAGCCTTGGCCATGCTTCACGCCGCCATGTACGACGCCGTGAACGCCGTCGAAGCCACGCATCGCCCGTTGCGTGTTCACACCACGGCACCCGGCGGCGCATCGGCCGAAGCGGCCGCCGCCCAGGCCGCCTACCGGGTGCTCGTGCACCTTTATCCGGGCGAGCGCGCCCAGTGGGACGCCGCCTTGGCCGAAGGCCTGCAGCCGCTTCCCGACGACGGGAAGCAGAGGGGCATCGAGGTCGGCAACCTGGTTGGCCGGGGCGTCATTTCGTGGCGCACGGGAGACGGTTCGCGCCGCACGGCGCGGTACACGCCCGGCACGCGGCCCGGCGACTGGCAACCGACGCCACCGCACTCCGAGCCCGCGCTGTTGCCGAACTGGGCGCAGGTCGTTCCGTTTGCCATGTCGCACGGTTCGCAGTTCCGCGGTCCCGCCCCGCCCGCCTTGGACAGTGCCGACTATGCCCGCGACTTCAACGAGGTGAAGTCACTGGGCGCGGCCGGCAGCACCACGCGAACCAGGGACCAGACCGCCATCGCCCGCTTCTGGGAGGATGGTCCCGGCACCGCCGGTCCGCCGGGACACTGGAACCGGATCGCCCGGCGCGTGGCCCGCCAGCACGACAACTCGCTGGCCGAGAACGCCCGCCTGTTTGCCTTGTTGAACGTGGCGCTGGCCGACGCGGCCATCGTCTGCTGGGACATGAAGTACACCTGCCACCTGTGGCGGCCGGTCACCGCCATCCGTGAGGCTGAAAGCGACGGCAACCCCAACACGGCCGCCGACGAAGCCTGGGAACCGCTGCTCGAAACTCCGCCCTTCCCCTCGTGCAGCAGCGGTCACAGCACGTTCAGCGGCGCGGCGGCCGAGATGTTGAGCTTGTTCTTCGGCACCGACGAGATCGCCTTCACCGACAAGCCCGATGGCGGCCAGCGCGAGCGGTCGTTCACCAGCTTCTCCCAGGCAGCCGCCGAGGCGGGGCGCAGCCGGATCTTCGGCGGCATTCATTTCGAGTTCGACAACCAGTTGGGCCTTTCATCCGGCCGCTCGCTGAGCCGCTTCGTCTTCGACAACTATCTGCGGCTGCTGTCGGAACAGCCCGGCGCCGGCGCCCTGGCCCGCCAAACCCTGCGGCCCGATACCAGCCAGCCCGCGGGTTCCGAGCCCTCCGAGGCAGCCGAACCCTACGCGCCGCTGGTGACCGCCCTCCGGCCCGAGCAAACCGGTGAACAAGACCGCGGCGCCTACGACTCGGACGGCTGGACTCAATCGCTCAGGCCCGGTGAGACGGTGGTTTATTCGCAGCCGTCCGCCGCCCTGGCCGGTCCCTTCTGCGCATACGACGCCCTGTTGCCAATGGCGTCGCCGTCAATGGGCTCGCCATCAATGGGTTCAACGGCCGTTTACGGCTACAGGCCGAGGGGCTATGAAACCTACAGCACCTATTACCCACCTTACGTCCCTGGCGGGATGCCCGCGACCACCTGGTATGGCGGTTGGCCGACGGTGGGTGCACAGCCTGTGTACCGTCTGGATCCGTTCGCCTGGTAAGCGAGACCGAAAATAACTTCGACAGAGTCGAGCGATCTGGGCGGCTGCCGCAAAGTCCCGCGCGCCGGGCTGCCCAGTCTTCGTCGTCCCTCTTCCTTCAGCCTCTCAGTCTCCAGCCTCCAGTCTGATTCGGCTAGAATTCCCGTCCCTCCGGGAATGCCGGCCCCTCGATCGCTTCCGGCCGCTCGCCGGTTGCATCTGGTCCGCTGGCATTTGGCTCGCCGGTTGACGCCTCGGGTCCCGGCTCCGCTTCGGCCGTACCGGCATCGCCGGCACCCTCCGAGCGCACCGCCTCCAGCAGCTCGGCCGCCAGCGAGTCATTGCGGTTCAAGGCCACGGCCGTCTGGAGCTCGGCCGTGGCGTCGGCCGCGCGCCCCCCATAGCCATAGTGATACCCCAGCAGGAAGCGGGCGTTGGGATCCCTGGGGTTTCGCGCGACATGGCGCTCCAGCGCCCGCAAGCGCTGGTCATACTCGGCGGACGAGGCGAAGTAATCCCGATGGTTGCTCACGATCTCGCCCCAGCGGTCCTCGCTCAAGGCCCGCAGGGCCGCCCGCAGCGCGCCGGCCGCCTCGCGGTATGCTTCGAGGCCAAACAGGGCATGCGCGGCCAGCAGTTCCGCTTCGCCCGGGTTGGTCTCGTTTTCCAGGATGGTCCGCAGCGTCTCGAGCGTTGCGATATAGTCGGCCTGGCGGAACTGGTTGTAAGCGGCCTGCATCCGCCGCTCGTCGCTGGGCGCCGGGGCCGGCAGCTCTTCGAACCGGCCGCCGTTACCGCGGTAATACCGCACGCTGCGCCGGGGCGGCGGCAGGTAGGCAGGATCGTCCAACGGCGTTCTCGGAACGATTGCGTCGGCCGGGGGCGGAGGCGGCATCACCACGACCGGCCTGGGAATTCGTGCGATGACGCGGCGCGCGGCACGCGCCGCGCGCGGAAAGCGCTGCCCGCTGGCTGATTCGACAACGGCCAGCGGCACAACGCAGCACACGATCCCGGCGGCGACGGTCGATTTCTTGAGCAGCATCATACCAAGACCCTCCCAGGAAAACAAAAACCCGCTGGGCCGCAAGCACTTGCTCACCACGCAGCGGGCCGTCTTTGCCCACTCCTTTGCCGGCCACGGTCCACCGTGCGGCGACCAGTTCACTCTACGCTTTTTCGTCCGGCCAAGTCAACGAATTCCTCGAACCTCGCGGGCGGTGCTATTGTCCAGTAGTGGGGTATTCCGCCTTTGCGACGGCGCCGCATAATCCCAGGGGCGTCTTCATCGGATTACGATTGAATTGACACCGTGTGCCACTGCTTGGAGTGGCCGCCCTGGGCCGCCACGAGAAGCAGTGCTCGTAGAGCCCGACTAACCCACGAGAGTTCCCGAACATGAATAGCCGGCAACTGGAAAAGTTGGGCGTGCCCGGTGACTGTATCAAGAGCGCCATCATGGCGATTCAGTCGGCGGCCAGGACCGGCACGGCCAGGGGCAAAAACCTCAAGCTGATCATCAAGGGCGTTCTGGAAAAACCCCAGGACTTCACCAACGACGAGCATTTCGGGCAACTGGCCCGCGATTGTATCGCCGACCGCGCTTTCGTGCGGCCTGAACCGGTGACTTACCGGACGTGGGGCACTCAGATCGACCATGCAACGCACGGCCAGATGCGAAGGGCCTGCGCCGTGCCGGTGGCCCGAGGGGCGGCCCTGATGCCGGATGCCCACGTGGGCTACGGATTGCCGATCGGCGGAGTCCTGGCCGTTCAAGGCGCGGTCATCCCTTATGCCGTGGGCGTCGACATCGCCTGCCGGATGAAGCTGTCGGTGCTCGACATTCCGCCGGCCACGCTGGAGAGTCGCTTCAATCTCTACCAGGAAGCCCTGGAAGGCGGTACGCGGTTCGGCATCGGATCGGTCCACGAGACGCCTCGCGACCATCCTGTCATGGATGCCGACTGGACGATCAGCCGCATCACTCGCGAGCACAAGGACCGGGCCCGGCAGCAGCTCGGCACATCTGGTTCGGGCAACCACTTTGTGGAGTTTGGCCTGCTGACGCTGCCCGAGCTGGTGGCGGAGCTGAAGCTGGAGCCGGGCCGGTATGTCGCCCTGTTGAGCCACAGCGGCAGCCGCGGCGTGGGCTCCGCCGTTTGCGCCACCTACAGCAACATCGCCCGCGGCCAGCTTCCCAAGAAATATGAAGACGTCGGTCAGCTTGCCTGGCTGTCGCTCGACAGCCAGGAGGGCCAGGAGTATTGGGGGGCGATGAGCTTGATGGGCGACTATGCGGCCGCCAACCACGACGTGATCCACCGGCTGGTCTCGAAGCTGCTCGGGGCGCGGATCATTGCGGGTGTGGAGAACCACCACAACTTCGCTTGGAAGGAGAACCATGCCGGCCAGGAGTTGATCGTCCACCGCAAGGGGGCCACGCCGGCCGGAGCAGGGGAGTTGGGCATCATTCCCGGTTCGATGGCCGACCCGGCCTTCGTCGTCCGCGGCAAGGGTCAGCCCGAGAGCTTCAACTCGGCTTCGCACGGCGCCGGCCGCTTGATGTCGCGCCGTCAGGCGCGCGAGAAATACAACTGGAACTCAGTGCGCAGGGACCTCGAGCAAAAGGGCGTGGTGGTCCTCTCAGCCGGTGCCGACGAGGTCCCGTACGTCTACAAGAACATCGAAGACGTGATGCGCGAGCAGGACGACCTGGTGGAAGCGCTCGCCCGTTTCGATCCCAAGATCGTCAAGATGTGCGACGACGACAGCCAAGCCGAGGATTAAGCCTCCCCGCCAGGCGTATGTAGAACGGAATCCATTCCGTTTTCCGTTTCGAACGTAGAACGGAATTCACTGCGTTTCGGCTGGCACCCGCAAGTTCATCTGTTCGGGCCACGGCCCGTGACGTGTCTGCACGGGCGGCCCGATTTCTCCGGGCGATCGCTTACGCACCGGGCGACGGGCTAACGCCAATTAGCCGTAGTATTTCGTCTCGAAGGTCGTCGGGCGTCAATCCAACCTTTGCCAAGTCCTGTTGCAGAAGCTTCCACGCACTACATTCTGTAGTTAGGAGGAGTCCCAACAAAAGGTGTTCGGTGTTGAGAAACCAGTCGGAAAACCAATCCGGCACCGATGGTTTGAGAAGTGCATAGAGCCGCATCCCTTCATCCGCCGCGTTGATCAAGATCTGTTTTGCCTGACCGGTAAAGCGTGCTGCCTCTTTCTCTCCGACACAAACCCACTCATTGTGTTCGTCTTCACTCAATCCGCGACAATCTTCGCTTCTTCTCCAACCGAGACTGACGCCGGCCTTCGAGAGCGCAAGCCCTGCTATCCCGTCCCCTTCTAAAATGAGCGCGCCAAGCAGATGCTCAGACAGCACCTGATCGCAGCGCTGCCGACGCGCCTCGTCCCTTGCCAGCTTGATTACAATGCAGGCGCGGTCAGTAAATGGGAGGCTGGGTTCAGTCATCGATATCATTCTTTAGCCCTCATTGTGTTGCAGTCTTTTCCTTCCCAGCGCCTTGCTTGCGTGCCGTCCAACCTTACCAGGGTGATTCCTCGCCAAAAACCTGGTCATGGTGTGAGTCGGACCGGCACAGTGCAACTATTCTGCCGCGCCGGTCGATGTAGTGCCACCCGCC
>JBBDNX010000188.1:0-1194 GCA_040877345.1 Pirellulales bacterium | reverse complement strand
CGCGGCAGCCGCGCCTCGACGTCGTGGAAGTACTCCTGCAGGTGCCTGGTGACCGCGGCGCTGGTGGCGAGCATCGGCAACACGTCGATGAAGCGGAACATCTGCACCTTGACCGATTCATCCTGCATCGCCCAGGCCATGATCCGGTCGTCCCACCAGCGCCGCGCCAACAGGCCGGGCCGCCGCTCGCCGAGCCTGTCGAAGACCTGGCGGCCGACCTGGACGGTGGTCGCTTCGATCTTTTCGAGTTCGCTGGGAGTGAAGTCGTCCCACATGCTCGATCCGCTCACTGCCGGCTTTACGCGGGTCCAACCCAATTGGAATCGTAGGCCCGCCCCGGGTCGCGTCAAGCACGCGGTCCGTAGCGGCCCCATGCATGGGGTCCAAAGCAGGCCTCAGGCCCCGAGGTAATTCTTGCTTTTCGATTGACTCGGGAGTTCGCGCGATAGATCCTTACTTCTGGCCGCGTGCTGCTCCGACTGCCCGCACCGCGGCAACCGATTGTCGTGTCCTTTGAACCGGAAACCGGAACCCAACATCCAAGATCGATCCATGAAGCTTCCCCTGTCAGGGCTGACCTCGATGCTTGTGGCATTGGTTTGGATATCGGCCGCCCGCGCCGGCGAGCCGAAAGCGGGCGAAGCGATCACGCCGACAAGCGAGGTGATCGAGCTGTTCAACGGCAAGGACCTGGACGGCTGGTACACCTGGCTCAAGGACACCCGCTACGAAGACCCGCGGCAGGTGTTCACCGTGCGCGACGGGCTGTTGCACGTCTCCGGCGACGGCTTCGGTTACGTCTGCACGAAACGGGAGTATCGGGATTACCACCTCGTCGCCGAGTTCAAGTGGGGCGAGCGGACCTGGCCGCCGCGCAAGGAGAACACCATGGACTCCGGCATCCTGCTGCACTGCGTGGGGCCCGACGGCAACAGCGGCGCCTGGATGGCGTCGATCGAGTTCCAGCTCATCGAGGGGGGCGTCGGCGACTTCATCGTCGTGTCGGGCACCTATGCCGACGGTGCCAGCGTGCCGGTTTCGCTGACCTGCGAGGTGACGGAGGACCGCGACGGCGAACCGGTCTGGCACAAGGGCGGCATGCGGCGGACCTTCAACGGCGGACGGATCAACTGGTTCGGCCGCGACCCGGATTGGAAGGACGTGCTCGGTTTCCGCGGTGCCCGCGACGTCGAG